>NZ_JACBXB010000508.1 GCF_013870575.1 Pseudonocardia pini | reverse complement strand
GGGCGCGCTCGGCGCGGCGGGCGGCGTAGGCCGCCACGCGCGCCCAGCGACGCTCCGCGGCGAGCCTGCGTACGAGTCGATGCTCGTACCCGGCTTGTTCCGCGTCGCGCTGTCGCGATCGGGCGAGGGCTTCGTTCATGAGCAACATGGCGGTCCCCTGGGCGTCGAGGGTGGTCGGCTGCTTCGGGTGGTCGATCGGCGTCACGAAGGTGCTCATCGGAATCTGTTCTCCTACTTCGAAAGTGGTGGTCGGGTCAGGCGTAGGACCGGGCGCCGAGCGCCTTGGCCAGTTCCTGGGCCCGCTGTTGGGCCTCGGCCCAGGCCTGGTCTCGGGCGAGGTCGGCCTTGCTCGGCCTGCCCCGGGGGCGCTTGCGCGGGACGACGACTCCCCTCTCGAAGATCTCGCCGCCCCACACCCCCCACGGCTCCTCGCGTGAGAGCGCGCCCGCCAGACACTCGATCCTGAGCGGACAGTCCGCGCAGAGCGCCTTCGCCCGCTCGAGCTCGGCCGGGGACTCCGCGAACCACAGGTCCGCGTCCCCCCCCCGCCGACACGGCAGGTCCAGGCCCGTCTCCGGGACGTCGGACAGCAGCCCTCCGATCATCGGGGCGGTGTCGCCGCCGCCGGTCTCGGTCGTGATCGCCCCGCCGTCGCACGGGGTGGATCTCACTAGCACCGCACTACCTCCTGTGTGGTGGGTGTTTCTTCTCTTCGGTCTCCTCCGCTCCCCCTGGGCTGTCCGCCCTGGTCAGGGGAACAAAAAAGGGGCCGCGGATCCCTGGTGTGGGTTCCGCGGCCCCGAAGTCTCGGCCGGTCGGGCTGATCAGGTCGAATATCGACCCGGCCCGGGTGGAACGGTCACACCTGTCCAGTTGTGATCGATGACGCCGACGCCCTGCGGGACGTAGGCACGCTGCGCCCAGCCACCGCGGAGACGCGCGGACTCGGGCTTGGTGACGGTCGCGGCACCCTTGGCCGGCACACCGCACACGGATCCCGTGGTCCGGGTCATCGTGAAGATCTTCATCGCGGCGTGCCTCCTTTCGATGCGGGCCGTGGCAGGGGACGGGCTGTTGCTCCGTCCGTGCGAATGACAGTAAACCGGGGGGTCAGACGCGCACAACTGAATAAATCCGTTGATTCGGGAAGCATCTCGTGACTCACCCCGAGTCGCTCACGAGGGCGAGCACCTCGGGGCCGTAGCGGTCCAGCTTCCGGGACCCGATCCCCGGGATGCCGACGAGCGCCGCGGAGTCCGCGGGACGCTGCTCGGCGATGGCGGTGAGGGTGGCGTCGGTGAAGATCACGTAGGACGGGACGCCCTGGCGTTTCGCCACGTCACCCCGCCAGTCCCGGAGCCGTTCGAGGAGCTCGGTGTCCACATCGGACGGACACGCGCCGCACCGCTGCAGCTTCAGTGCCTCGGTGCCGATCAGCGGCTCGCCGCAGACCCGGCACCGCGGCTTGACGCCGTTGGCCCGGCGTTGACCGCCCTGCGCGACCCGGGAGGCGGGGTGCTCCTCCGGGATCAGCCCGTAGAGGAACCGGCTGCGCCGCCGCTGCCGCCCGCGCCCCGAGTTCCGGGCCAGCGCCCAGGAGATCCGGAGCACCCGCCGCGCGCGGGTGACCCCGACGTAGAGCAGCCTGCGCTCCTCCTCGATCGCCGCCTCGTCCCCCTCGGCGTGCTGGATCGGCAGCGTCCCGTCGACCACCCCGACGAGGAACACGACGTCCCACTCCAGCCCCTTCGCCGCGTGCAGCGACGCGAGCGTCACGCCCTGGACGGTCGGCGGGTGCGCGGCGTCCGCCCGGGCCTCGAGCTCGGCGGAGAACCGCCGCAGGTCTGCCTCGGGCTCGACGGCGACGAGCTCCTCGGCCAGCCCGACGAGCGCGAGCAGCGACTCCCACTGCGCCCGCATGGCCGCACCGGCGGGCGGCTCGTCCGTGAGGCCGACCGTGCTGAGCACCCGGCGCACCGCGGTGACCATGTCCTTCCCCGGCGGCAGGGGCGGCGCGGTGCGCAGCGTCCCCATCGCCCGGCGCACCTCGGCCCGGGTGAAGAAGCGCTCGCCGCCCCGCACCTGGTACGGCACCCCGGCCTCGGTGAGGGCCTGCTCGTAGACCTCGGACTGCGCGTTGATCCGGAAGAGCACGGCGATCTCGGCGGCGGGCGTCCCGTCGGCGACCATCCGGCGGATCTTGGCGGCGACGGCCGCAGCCTCCTCCGGCTCGTCCGGGTGCTCGGAGAAGTCCGGGTCCGGCCCCGGCGGCAGCTGTCCGACGAGCCGGAGCCTGCTCCCGGCCACCCGGCCCCGGGCCGCGCCGATCACCGTGTTGGCGGCGGACACGATCTGCGGGGTGGACCGGTAGTCCCGGGTCAGCCGCACGACGGTGGCCTCGGGGAAGCGGCGCGGGAAGTCCAGCAGGAACCGCGGCGAGGCGCCCGCGAACGTGTAGATCGTCTGGTTGGCGTCCCCGACGACGGTCAGGTCGTCCCGCGGGCCGATCCAGGCATCGAGCACCCGCTGCTGCAGGGGCGTGACGTCCTGGTACTCGTCCACCACGAAGCAGCGGTACCGGTCCCGGAACTCCTCGGCGACGGCGCCGTGCTCCTCCAGCGCGGCCGCAACGTGGAGCAGCAGGTCGTCGAAGTCCAGCAGCTCGGCCTGGTTCTTCAGGGCCTCGTACCCGGCGTAGACCAGCGCGACCTGCTCGGCCGGGCCCGGCACGTCACGGTTCCGGCGGGCCACCTCCGCGGCGTACGACTCCGGGGTGACCAGGCTCGACTTGGCCCACTCGATCTCGGTGGCCATGTCCCGCAGCGCGTCGGAGTCCGTGCCCGCCTTGGCCCGCGCCGCGGCCTGCCCGACCAGCCGGAGCTTGCCCTCCAGCAGCTGCCACGGCCGCTCGCCCACGACCTGGGGCCAGAAGTACCGGAGCTGCCGCAGGGCCGCGGCGTGGAAGGTGCGGGCCTGGACGCCCGACGCGTCGAGCGCGCGGAGCCGGGTGCGCGGGCCGCGGGGTGAACGTGACCGCCAGGACCTGCCCGGGCGCGACGTGCCCGTGCGCCACCAGGTGGGCGATCCGGTGGGTGATCGTGCGCGTCTTGCCGGTACCCGCGCCCGCCAGCACGCAGACGGGCCCACGCGGCGCCGTCACCGCCGCGCGCTGCTCCTCGTCGAGGTGGTCCGTCATCGGGGGGACGGGGTCGTGGGGGCGGCGGGCTGGGTCACGGGAGCCATCCTGACAAACACCCCCGACGGTTTCGGGAACGGGCACACAGTGACCCACGGCACAGCGGGAACGGCGGCCTCCTCAGGACTGTTGCACCGGACATGGCCGATCTGACGATGTACACCACGACCTGGTGCGGCTTCTGCCGCCGCCTCAAGCTCCAGCTCGACGAGGCGGGCATCGCGTACCGCGAGATCGACATCGAGCGGGACCCCGACGCCGCACGGTTCGTGGAGGGCGTGAACCGCGGCAACCAGACCGTGCCGACGGTGGTCTACCCGGACGAGACGACGGCGACCAACCCGAGCTTCGCCGACGTCAAGCGCAAGCTCGCCGCCGCCTGATCGGTCGAGCCGCCTGGTCGGTCGAGCCCCCGATCAGTCGAGCTCGGCCCACGCGTCGAGCATCGAGCGGGCGATCGACACCCGGCCCGGGAGCAGCACCGTCCTGCTCCCCGGCTCCGGGGTGGCGGCCCAGTCGCCCCTCGCCATCGACTCGCGCAGCTCGGCGCGGGTGATCCAGCGTGCCTCCTCGATCTCGCCGTCCGCGGGGACCAGCGGCTGGTCGGGGTCCGCTCGCGCGTGGAAGCCCAGCATGAGCGAGCGCGGGAAGGGCCATGCCTGGCTGCCGAGGTAGGTGACGTCCGTGACGTCGAGCCCCACCTCCTCGCCGATCTCGCGCGCGACGCAGGCCTCCAGCGACTCGCCCGCCTCGACGAAGCCCGCGAGCACGGAGTAGCGCCCGGGCGGCCACACCGGCTGACGGGCGAGCAGGACGCGGTCCGCGCCGTCGTGGACCAGGCAGATGACCGCCGGGTCCGTGCGCGGGTACTCCTCG
>NZ_JACBXB010000507.1 GCF_013870575.1 Pseudonocardia pini | reverse complement strand
TGGGCCCGGCGATCCGGGTCTCCGGCGTGGAGTGCACCGCGATCCCGACCGCGGTGTCGACCGCGACCGCCAGTGGGACCAGGTACGGCACCCCCGGGCGGAGCGGGACCTCGAGGGTCAGCCGCCCGCGGCCCAGGTCGACCACGCGGAGCCCGACGCCGCCCTCCACCGGTGCGGCCGCGAACCGCCGGTTGGTCACCTCGGCGGCCGGGTCCGCCTCCTCGACGGGCTGGTCGACGACGGGGAGTGCGTCCATTCGGCCATCGTCCTTGCTGAGCGGCCGTTCGGTAAAGCCCCCCGGGGGGCGCGTCACACCGCCGCGCTCTGGAACGAGCGGCGGTAGTCGGCGGGCGGCACCCCCACGACCTGCCGGAAGTGGTGCCGGAGCAGGGTCGCGGAGCCGAACCCGCAGCGGTCGGCGACGGCGTCCACGGACAGGTCCGTGTCCTCCAGCAGCCGCCGGGCGTGCAGGACGCGCTGCCGGGTGAGCCACCGCAGCGGGCTGGTGCCGGTCTCGGCGGCGAACCGACGGGCGAAGGTGCGCTCGGACATCGCCGCACGCCTGGCGAGGCCGGCCACGGTGTGGTCCTCGTCGAGGTGGCCGAGCAGCCAGTCCAGGATCGGGCCGAGCGAGTCCGCCGAGCACTCCGGGACGGGGCGCTCGATGAACTGCCGCTGCCCGCCCTCGCGCTGGGGCGGCACGACCATCCGACGGGCGATCCCGTTGACGACCGCGCTGCCCAGCTCGCGGCGCACCAGGTGCAGGCACGCGTCGATGCCCGCCGCGGTGCCCGCGCTGGTGATCAGGTTGCCCTCGTCCACGAACAGGACGTCCTGGTCCACCTCGACGTCGGGGTACCGGGCCCGCAGCTCCTCCGCACTGTGCCAGTGGGTGGCGACCCGCCGCCCGCTCAGCAGCCCCGCCGCGGCCAGCACGAAGACCCCGGAGCAGACGCTGAGCATCGTGGCGCCCGCGGCCTCGGCCGCCCGCAGCGCCTCCAGGGCCTCCTCCGGGTACTCGCGCAGCCGGGTGGCGGGGACGGCGACGAGGTCGGCGCCCGCGATGCCCTCCAGCCCGTGCTCGGGGACGATCTGAACCCCTCCGGTCGTGCTGACCGGCCGCCCCGCCTCCAGCCCGCAGACCCGGTACTCGAGCACGGGCAGGTCGTCGTCGGAGCGGTCGAGACCGAAGACCTCGCACAGCACCCCGAACTCGAACACGGCCAGCTCGTCCAGGACGAGCACCGCGACGCTCCGCAACATGACCGCCAGCATACTGGCGGCATCTTTGCGAAAGGTGTCGTTACGGCCACTTCTGGCAGGAACTGGAACAGCGCACACTTCCTGCCATGACTACTTCACTCGTGACCCTGATCGCCGTCGTCGCCCTGCTCGGCTGGGTGCTCGCCTGGACCCCGCTCCGCCGCCGCGACGGCCGCCACCCCGTCCGGACGCCCTTCGGTGCCGCTCCCGTGGACATGGACCATGCCCGGCTGCTCGCCGACCTGCGAGCCCTACCCGACGCCCCCGCGGACGTGGAGACGAGGCTCAGGGTCTAGCACCCTTGAGATCCGCCTGGATCGCCGCCGCGCAGTGGCGCAGGTGCGGGAGGGCCTCGTCCCGCAGCCAGAGCGGGGTGCCGCGGGAGGTGTGGGTGCTGACGTTCGCCGCCGCGACCACCCGGCCGGTCGCGTCCCGGATCGGGACGGCGACCGAGCGCAGGCCCTCCTCCAGTTCCTGGTCCACGATGCAGTACCCCGCCGCACGCACGTCGCCGAGCAGGTCCCGCAGGGCTCCCGGCTCGGCGACGGTGCGGTCGGTGAGGGGCCGCGGGTCACCCAGCCGCCGGGCCAGCTCGGCGGGCGGGAGCGCCGCGAGCAGGACCCGGCCCAACGCCGTGGCGTAGGCCGGGAAGCGGGTGCCGATCGTGATCGAGACGGTCATGATCCGGCTGGTGGCCACCCGCGCGACGTACACCACGTCCGAGCCGTCGAGCACCGCGAGCGAGGCGGACTCGTGCACGACCTGCACCAGCTCCTCCAGGTGCGGCTCGGCGACCTCCGGCAGCGAGAGCGCCGACAGGTAGGAGTAGCCCAGCTCCAGCACCCGCGGCGTGAGCGTGAACAGCCGCCCGTCCGTGCGGACGTAGCCGAGCTCGGCGAGGGTCAGCAGGAAGCGGCGGGCCGCCGCACGCGTCAGGCCGGTCGCCCGCGCCACGTCGGAGAGGGTCTGCGCGGGCCGGTCCACGTTGAAGGCCTTGATCACCGCCAGCCCGCGGGCCAGCGACTGGACGTGCTCGAGGCGGGGCGCGGCGACCTCGCCCGCCGGTTCGTCCACGGGCTCGGTCATCGCCCCTCCAGCACCCGGTCGACCAGGTCGACGGCGTGTCCGACGTCCGGGGTGGCGGTCCCCAGGTTCCGACGCATGGCCTCGGGATGGACCCGCAGGCCGTCGAGGCAGGCCCGCAGCCGGGCAGCCGCACCGCCGGTCGTGGCGAGCTCGTCCCGCTCGTCGTCCGTGTCCATCGCAACCTCCAGGCTCCGGTGCCGCACCGGCCGCTCCAGCACCCGGCCGGCGAGTGCGGCCTCGCTGGGCCGCTCCACCTCCTGCCGTCGCCGCGCGACCGCGGGGACGAGGATCAACAACCAGAGGACCACCAGGCCAGCGAAGATCAACGAGCTGGGCATCGGCTGCCTCCTCCCCCGAACGGCGCAGTCGGCACGTGATCCGCCCCGGGGCCGGAGCCAAGATCACGCCCGGATGTCCCACGGTAGTGAGCCGAGGAGCGGGATCCGGGAAGCGACGCGCCGTCGTGCCCTGCCGGTTCCACGTTTCGCCCGAGACGGGTGTGACTTCTGGTGCGCAGGTGACCACTCCCTGCGACAACGGGCGCGCGAACGGGGGGTGCGGACCCGTCAGGGGCGGCTGGCGCGGCCCTCCGCGACCAGCCGCGCCGCCAGCCCGCCCAGCGGCATCTCCTCCGCGGTGAGGGCGAAGCAGAGATGGTCCCGCCAGGCGCCGTCGACGTCGAGGTACCGCTCGAACAGGCCCTCCTCGCGGAACCCCAGCTTGGCCAGCACGCGCAGGCTGGGCCCGTTCTCGGGGCGCACGGTCGCCTCGAGCCGGTGCAGCCCGACGGGCCCGAAGCAGTGGTCGACGACGAGCGCCACCGCCGCGGTCGTGACCCCCTTGCCGTTGACCCGGGCGTCGCACCAGTAGCCCACGTACGCCGACAGCAGCGGCTCGCGCACGACGTTCCCGACCATGACCTGGCCGACCAGTGTGCCGTCGAGCACGATCGCGAACGGCAGCGCCGCCCCGCGGCGGGCGGCCCCGCGCAGCAGCCACCACCGCCCCGGCCACTCGGCGGGGGCGTTCCGCCGCGCCCAGCCGCCTGGCGTGGAGGGCTCCCAGCGGACCAGGTGCCGCTCGTCCCGGATCCGGATGTCCGACCAGGTCCCGCCGTCCCCCAGCTTCACCGGGCGCAGCTCGACCACGCCCGCGGGCACCGCGAGGGGCCCGAGCCGGGCGGGCCAACCGGGATGGCGCCCGAGGTACTCGGGCTGGGCGTGGGCCACCACCCGCTACCGGCGGGAGGAGAGCAGGGCGACCTCGACACGTTCGTCCATGCCGACGTCAGTCGTGGCCTCGGGGACCGTGATCAGGGCATTCGCGTCGGCCAGGGTGGCGAGCAGGTGCACGCCCCCGGTCGCCAGCGGCTGGACCAGGTAGTCCCCCGACTCGACCTCTCGCAGCAGGCGCCCGCGCAGGTGGGTCCGCCGCCCCTCGGGTGAGGTGATCGGCGAGGTCAGCCGGGCCGAGACCGTGCGCCGGTACGGGTCGGCGATCCCCAGCCCGAGCCTGATCAACGGCCGGACCAGCACCTCGAACAGCACCAGCGCGGTGGACGGGCTGGCGGGGAACAGGAAGGTGGGGACCGACTCGCGGCCGAGCCGCCCGAACCCCTGCGAGGACCCCGGGGCCATCGCGACCCGGGTGAAGTCGATCTCGCCGAGCCCGGCGAACGCAGCCTTGGCCTCCGCCCCCGCGTTGCCGCCCGCGGCCCCGCACACGATGACGAGCTCGG
>NZ_JACBXB010000506.1 GCF_013870575.1 Pseudonocardia pini | reverse complement strand
CTCGCGGGCTCGGTGGTCGTCCGGTCGCCCGTGAACCCGCCGGGACCCGTGCTGCTGGTCGACGACGTGGTCACCACGGGGGCCACGCTGCGGGCCTGCGCGCGGGCGCTGGTGGAGGTCGGCATCCCGGTGCTCGGCGCGGTCGTGCTGTGTGATGCGAGCGGCCGGAGGGACCGCAGGCACCGCACCGATCCAGGCCTCGATTCAGTGGCACCCCGCACCGCCGCTGTCCCGCCGACGGCTCGCCAACCCCTCCAAAGTACGGGTTTGCGCAGGTCAGGGGAAGGTCATTCGCCGATTTCGCCCATCCTGCTGTCACTCACCGCTCAGGACTGTCGCCGAACCGTGATGCGCACTACCGTGCCTGGCACACGTAACCCACGCCACAACGGGAGGGGAACACCGAGCATCCGCTTCGGGTCCCCGGGGTGGTCCCCCACCCCTGTCCCCGCCCCCGGCCGACCGCCGGACGGGCACCCGAAGCCGCCCCCCACGCCGAGTACGCACGGAGAGCGAGGGAAGTCGAGTGGAGATCGTCGTCACAGGCCGGAACGTGGAGGTGCCGGAACACTTCCGGATCCACGTCGAGGAGAAGTTGGCCAGGCTCGAACGCTACGACCACAAGATCGTCGGCATGGAGGTCGAGCTCTTCCACGAGCCGAACCGCAGGCAGTCCAAGAACTGTCAGCGCATCGAGATCACCGGCCGCGGCCGCAACTCGGTCGCCCGCGCCGAGGCATGTGCCCAGGACTTCTACGCCGCGCTGGACTGCGCGATCAGCAAGCTCGAGAGCAGGCTCCGGCGGTCCCACGACCGGCGCAGGCTCAACGACCGGCGCTCCCGCGTGATGGCGGGCCGCGGAGGCTCGACCGCCGTGGCGGTCCTGGAACAGGAGCTCGCCGAGCAGCGGGTCGAGGCCTTCATCCCCGAGCCGCGGGGCCACTCCGAGGGCATGGACGAGCCGCCCGAGGACCTGCCCGGCCGCATCGTGCGCCGCAAGCAGCACTCGGACGAACCGATCAGCATCGACGAGGCCCTGTCCCGGATGGAGCTCGTCGGGCACGACTTCTACCTGTTCGCGGACGCCGAGTGCGGCATCCCGTCGGTCGTCTACCGGCGCAAGGGCTACGACTACGGGGTCATCCGCCTCGGCAGCTGACACCCACGACCCCCTCCGAAGAAGGGCGTCGGGGTGCGGCTCGTCGTCGCGCCCCGGCGCCCGTCCAGCGCGGGATCACCCTCGACCCCGGAACCCCTGCGGGTCCGGGGTCGTTGCACGGTGAGGCGGGCGACACGCCGGTGGCTACCATGGGCCGCGGGTGCGTTCCGGATGTCGGTCCGCCCTGGTTCGGTGGCCTCGCGGGGCCACGGGCCGCCGTCCGAGACCGCGATCGTGAATGAGGTCGATCAGTGCCGTCCTTGCTGAACCGCCTGCTCCGTGCCGGTGAGACGAAGCTGGTCAAGCGGCTCAGTCGGATCGCCGCCCACATCGACTCGCTCGAGCCGGACTTCGAGTCCCTGTCGGACGAGCAGCTCCGCGCCAAGACCGAGGAGTTCCGCGCCCGCTACGCCGAGGGCGAGTCGCTCGACGACCTGCTGCCCGAGGCGTTCGCCACGGTGCGCGAGGGTGCTCGGCGAACGCTGGGCCAGCGGCCCTTCGCCGTGCAGCTGATGGGTGGGGCGGCGCTGCACCTGGGCAACGTCGCGGAGATGCGCACCGGTGAGGGCAAGACGCTCACGTGTGCGCTGCCCAGCTACCTCAACGCCATCTCCGGGGACGGCGTGCACGTCGTCACGGTGAACGACTACCTCGCCAAGCGCGATGCGGAGAACATGGGCCGGATCCACCGGTTCCTCGGGCTTGAGGTCGGCGTGATCCTGTCCGAGATGACCCCCGCGCAGCGTCGCGAGCAGTACGCCGCGGACATCACCTACGGCACGAACAACGAGTTCGGCTTCGACTACCTGCGCGACAACATGGCATGGAACTCCGCGGACATGGTGCAGCGGGGCCACAACTTCGCGATCGTCGACGAGGCGGACTCCATCCTCATCGACGAGGCGCGCACGCCGCTGATCATCTCCGGGCCCGCCGAGCAGAGCGCGCGCTGGTACCAGGAGTTCGCGCGGATGGCGCCGCTGCTGCGTCCCGATGCGCACTACGAGGTCGACGAGCGCAAGCGCACCATCGGCGTGACCGAGGAGGGCGTGTCGTTCGTCGAGGACCAGCTCGGCATCGACAACCTCTACGAGGCCGCGAACACCCCGCTCGTCGGGTACCTGAACAACGCGCTCAAGGCCAAGGAGCTGTTCAAGAAGGACAAGGACTACATCGTCCGGGACGGCAACGTCCTGATCGTGGACGAGTTCACCGGCCGCGTGCTCGCGGGACGCCGCTACAACGAGGGCATGCACCAGGCCATCGAGGCCAAGGAGAAGGTGCAGATCCAGGCGGAGAACCAGACGCTCGCCACGATCACCCTGCAGAACTTCTTCCGGCTCTACGACAAGCTCTCGGGCATGACCGGTACCGCCGAGACCGAGGCGGCCGAGCTGCACGCGACGTACGGCATGCACGTCGTCGTCATCCCCACGAACCGGCCGATGGTCCGTGCGGACCAGGCGGACCTGATCTACAAGACCGAGGCCGCGAAGTTCGACGCGGTGGCGGACGACATCGCCGAGAAGCACCGCAAGGGCCAGCCGGTCCTCGTCGGCACGACCAGCGTCGAGAAGTCCGAGTACCTGTCGAAGCTGCTGGTGCAGCGCCAGGTGCCGCACGAGGTGCTCAACGCGAAGCAGCACGAGCGCGAGTCCCTGATCGTGGCCCAGGCGGGGCACGCGGGAGCGGTCACCGTGGCCACGAACATGGCGGGCCGCGGTACGGACATCATGCTCGGCGGCAACCCGGACTTCCTGGCCGACCTGGAGCTGCGCAGCCGCGGGCTGGACCCGGTGGAGCACCGGGAGGCCTACGAGGCGGCGTGGGACGGCGTCGTCGCGCAGATGAAGAAGCAGGTCGCGGCCGAGGCCGAGGAGGTCCGCGAGGCGGGCGGGCTCTACGTGCTCGGCACCGAGCGGCACGAGTCGCGGCGCATCGACAACCAGCTTCGTGGTCGGTCCGGTCGTCAGGGTGACCCGGGTGAGTCCCGGTTCTACCTCTCGCTGGGGGACGAGCTGATGCGCCGCTTCAACGGCGCCATGGTCGAGTCGATCATGAACCGGTTCAACCTGCCCGAGGACGTGCCCATCGAGGCCAAGATGGTCACGCGGGCCATCCGCAGCGCGCAGACGCAGGTCGAGCAGCAGAACTTCGAGATCCGCAAGAACGTCCTGAAGTACGACGAGGTGCTCAACCAGCAGCGCACGGTCATCTACGACGAGCGCCGCCGGGTCCTCGGCGGCGAGGACATCGGCGAGCAGACCCGCAACATGCTGCACGACGTGGTCACCGCGTACGTCGAGGGCGCCACCTCGGAGGGGTACGCCGAGGACTGGGACCTCGACAAGCTCTGGACCGCGCTCGGGCAGCTGTTCCCGATCTCGGTCAAGTGGCAGGACCTGGCCGACGGCGGCCCCGAGGAGGGCGGGCTCGACGACCTCTCGAAGGAGTCGATCACGCAGGCCGTGATCGAGGACGCCGAGCGCGCCTACGCCGTCCGCGAGGCCGAGATGGACGCGATGATCGGCCCGCAGGGCGGCATGCGCGAGCTCGAGCGCCAGGTGTTGATGCAGGTCATCGACCGCAAGTGGCGCGAGCACCTCTACGAGATGGACTACCTCAAGGAGGGCATCGGGCTGCGGGCGATGGCCCAGCGCGACCCGGTGATCGAGTACCAGCGCGAGGGCTTCGACATGTTCGCCGCGATGCTCGAGGGCATCAAGGAGGAGACGGTCGGGCACCTGTTCAACGTCGCGGTGCAGGTCCAGGAGGTCCCGGCGCCGGGCACCGAGCCCGCGCCGCAGGAGGTCCCGGCTCCGAACGGCGCCGCGGCTCCTGCCGCTCCGCAGGCCCCGGCGGCGGCTCCGGCCGCGGCCCAGCAGGGTGCGGTGGCGGCGGTCGCCGGGCCGCCCGCGGCGGAGCCCGTCAC
>NZ_JACBXB010000505.1 GCF_013870575.1 Pseudonocardia pini | reverse complement strand
CTGAGCGCGGCGGAGCGGGACCGGGTGCGGAAAGGGCTGGACCGAATCGGACGAAACGGTACGGTCGGCGGGTGACCGCAGCCCTCCCGGACGACCTCGAGCCCCAGCGCCGCGCCGCCCAGCAGCAGCTCGAACGCGCCGTCGGCGAAGGCAGGCTCACCCTCGACGAGTTCACCGACCGCGCAGGCACCGTCTGGGCCGCGGGCTCCGGGGCCGAGATCGACAAGACCCTCGCCGACCTGCCGGTCCCGGTCGTGGGCGGGACGAAGCCGGGCCGGTCCACGATCATCGGCGTGATCGGCGACGTGAAGCGCCGCGGCCGCTGGTCGCTGCGGCGCAGGACGACCGCCGTGCTGCTGATCGGGGACGTCGAGCTGGACCTGCGCAGCGCCGTCGTCGAGCAGGGGACGGAGCCGGTCACGATCGACAGCTGGGCCGTGATCGGGGACGTCACGGTCACGGTGCCGGAGGGGGTCGAGGTCGAGGTGGGCGGGTTCACCCTGCTCGGCGACAAGAAGGTCGAACTGGCGCCGGTCGCCCGCGTGCCGGGCACCCCGCTCGTCCGGGTGCGGGTGTGGTCGCTGATCGGGGACGTGAAGGTCCGCTCGGCCTGACGGGGCACGGCTCAGGCGAGGAGCTTCTCCAGCGGCCGACTGTTGCGGACCCGGTCCACCGGGACCCCGCACTGCACCGCGCGGGTGCAGCCGTAGTCCAACCAGTCCAGCTGGCCGGGGGCGTGCGCGTCCGTGTCGATCGTGAACTCGCAGCCCGCCTCCACGGCCAGCCGCAGCAGCCGCTTCGGCGGGTCGAGCCGCTCCGGGCGCGAGTTGATCTCCACGGCGACCCCGTTCTCGGCACAGGCGGCGAACACCGCGTCGGCGTCGAACTCGGACTCCGGCCGGCTCCGCTTGCCGGTGACCATCCGTCCCGTGCAGTGGCCCAGCACGTCCACGTGCGGGTTCGCGACGGCCGTGAGCATCCGCTCGGTCATCTCCGCGCGCGGCATCCGCAGCTTGGAGTGCACGCTCGCGACCACGACGTCGAGCTCGGCGAGCAGCTCCTCGTCCTGGTCGAGGGCGCCGTCGTCGAGGATGTCGACCTCGATCCCGGTGAGGATCCGGAAGCCGGAGAGGCCCGCGTTGAGCTCGGCGATCTGCCGTAGCTGGGCGCGGAGCCGCTCCGCGGACAGTCCGTTGGCGACGGTCAGGCGGGGCGAGTGGTCGGTCACCACCAGGTAGTCGTGGCCCAGGGAGATGGCGGTCTCGACCATCTCCCAGAGCGGCGAGCCGCCGTCGGAGGCGTCGGTGTGGCTGTGGCAGTCCCCGCGCAGCGCCTCGCGCAGGTCGAGCGCGGCCTGGTCCAGCTCCGTGCCCTCGGTCGCCTCCAGCCTGCGGAGGTACACGGGCACCTCGCCGCGCAGGGACTCCTCCACGCACCGCGCGGTGACCTCCCCGACGCCCTTGACCCTCTTCAGGTCGGTGCGCAGGAGCTCGTCGACGTCCTTGCCGCGCAACGCCCCCGCCGCCGTCCGGAAGGCGCGGACCCGGTAGGTCGACTCGTGCGCGCGCTCCAGCAGGAACGCGATCCGGCGCAGGTCGGCCACCGGGTCCCGGATCTCCTCGCTCACGCGGGCCATCCTGCCCCGTGCCGTCAGCGGGAGGCCAGTCCCTCCTCGATGCGGGCGGCGTCCGCGGCGGCGCGGCCGTACAGCACGCCGAAGGTGAAGCCGTTCTCCCCGTCGACGTGGGCCCGCGCCCCGAGCTCGCGCAGCACCTCCCGGCCGACGACGGCGTCCTGGTGCTCCCCCAGCGCGCTGGTGACGGCCTTGTGTCCCTTGCTGTCACCGCCCGCGACCTCGGTCGCGTAGCGGGCCCGCTTGCCCGCCTTGCGGGCGGAGTGGATGGCCACGTCGGCGGGCTCGCCCGCGAGCAGGGCCTTGCGGGCGGCGGCGACCCGGCGCTCGAACCGCTTGTCGGTCTTGGCCAGCGGCTTCTTCAGCCCCTTCTTCGAGCGGGCCTCGCGCGCGAGCGGCGGGTCCTGCAGGAAGTGCTCCAGGGCGCCGCGCAGCGCGGCGTAGCGCTCGCCGTCGAGCGCGGCCAGGGTGGCGGCACGCGCCTCGGCCTGTGCCCGCGCGAAGTGCCGGGTGACCTGGGCCTGCACCGAGCCGAGGACCAGCTCCGGGGGCAGCGCCTGGAGCGCCAGGGTGATCCGCTCCTCCTGCACCTCCAGGTCACGGGACCCCGCGAGCGCACGCCCGAGCCACCGCAGCTCCTCGATCAGCGCGGCCGGGCGCGGACCGGTGACCAGGTCGCCGTAGGCCTTCAGCGCGCTGCGGATCCGGCGCGCGGCGACGCGCACCTGGTGCACGGCGTCCTCCTCGTCGCGGCGGGCGGCGAGGTCCGCGGCCGCGAGCCGGTCCGTGTGCTTGCCCAGGTAGGTCAGCAGCGCCTCCCCTGCCGAACCCTTGCGCCCGGTCTTGCGGGGCGGCGAGGGCGGGGCGCTCCGACGTAGCAGCCGGTCCAGCTCCGCCTCGGCGGAGGACTCGGCGGGCACGGCGCCGACCTGCGCCAACCGCTCCTGGAGCGCGGCGGCCAGGGCGGGTCGGGTGGTCGTCACCGTCGCCTCCGACCAGTTCTCCAGTGTGGTCTCGGCACCGAAGGTGGCGAGCTGCACCTCGTCGCGCACGATCTCGGCGATCTCACGGTGGTTCCCGCCGCGTAGCGACTCGCGGGCGCGCACCCGGCGGATCCGGCCGACCGGGGCGACCTCGGCGCCGCGGACCACGCCCTGGACGAGCTCGCGCAGCTCGGCGGGCAGCTCCGGGTCGACGCCCTCGACACCCGCGGGCGGGACCGACACCCGCAGCTGCTCACCGTCGAGCGCGTCGGGGAGGTCGAGCTGCCAGTGCGTCTCGTCCCCCGAGCGGTGCACCGCCAGCACGATCCCCGACGTCGCCAACCGCAGGTCCGGCGTGTCGTAGCGCTCCACCTCCAGGACCTCGCCCGCCTCCTCGACGGTCGACCGCACCCCCTCGACGCCGGCGAGGTTCGGAGCCCCGGCGGCAGCGGGCGCGCGGTAGGAGGTGGACGGGGTCGCGGGGGTCGTCGTACGAACAGCCATACAGGATGAGTGCCCGTCTCGCCCGTCCGTCAATCGTCAGGGTGACAGCAGCTTCTTCTGCACCTTGCCCATGGCGTTGCGCGGCAGCGAGTCGGTGTACCGGATCTCCCGGGGCCGCTTGTGCGGCGCGAGCAGCGCTGCCACGTGGTCGATCAGCTCCTTCGGGTCCGGCTCGGGCCCCTCGGCCACGACGTGCGCCACGATCCGCTCCCCCAGGTCGGGGTCCTCGACCCCGACGACGGCGACCTCGGCCACCGCCGGATGCTCCAGCAGGGCGTTCTCGATCTCCCCGGCCCCGATCTTGTAGCCGCCGGACTTGATCAGGTCCGTCGCCTGCCTGCCCACCAGCGCGAGCAGCCCGTCGGCCGTCCAGCGGCCGATGTCGCCGGTGCGGAACCAGCCGTCCTCGGTCCAGGCGGCCGCGGTGGCCTCCGGCAGGTCGAGGTAGCCGGAGAACAGCTGCGGTCCGCGGGCCTCGACGGCACCCAGGTCGCCGCCGCCGGGCACCGGGACGAGCCGGATCTCGGTGTCCCGCAACGGCCGCCCGACCGTCCCGACCACGGGCTCCTCGTCGGCGCGCGCGGCGGTCAGGATCATGGTCTCGGTGAGCCCGTAGCGCTCCCGGATGGCGAGTCCGGTCGCCTTCTCGATCCGGGCGTGGTCGACGGCGGTGAGCGCGGCCGAACCGGAGATCAGCAGCCGGGCACCGCCGACCGCCTGCCCGGCCGCGGGATCGGCCTCGAAGTCCGCCGCGAGCCGGTGGTAGTGGGTGGGGACGCCGAAGACCATCGTGGCGCCGTCCACGACCGCATCGGCGAGCGCGCGCCCGCTGATCGCGCCGAGGTGGCGCAGCTCGCAGCCCCGGCGCAGCGGGCCGATCGTGCCGAACACCAGGCCGTGCACGTGGAAGATCGGGAGGGCGTGGACCAGCCGGTCCGCCGCGGTCCAGGCCCAGGCCTCCGCGAGCGCGTCGAGGTCGGCG
>NZ_JACBXB010000504.1 GCF_013870575.1 Pseudonocardia pini | reverse complement strand
GGTCAGCACGAGCCGCTCGACCGCCTCGACGTCCGCGCCGAGCCGCGACAGCACGTCGCCCAACGGGCGGCGCTCGAAGAAGCCGGGCGAGAGCCGGTGCAGGTGCGCGAACACGGAGGTGCGGAGCGCGAGCACGTACTGCTCGGCGGTCCAGGCCGAGACCGCGGAGCGGAGGAGGTCCAGGATCGCGCCGAGGAGCGTGACCGCGAGAATCGCGCCGGCGACCCACGGCAGCGACGCCGTCGCGCCGGGGGTGAGCACGTCGTCGACGAGGACCGCGAACAGCCACAGGCTCGCGACGACGGGGAGCGGGCTCAGTACCGCGAGGACGAGTCCGAGCGCGATTCGACCGCGGAATCCCGCGGTGTAGGGCCGGAATCGCCGAAAGATCTGTCGGACGGCCTGCCGCGGCGCCTCGGCCGGGCGGCCCGCGTCGAGCGCTTCGGGATCGGCACGGCGCGTGGCGCGGTGCCGGGCGGTGGGGGTCGACATCCTCGCAGGCCTCCAGGCTCTCGAGTGGACCTCCGGAGGGTGGATGGCCCCTCCCGTCGCAGCTCGGGAGGGACCACCACCGGACGCATGGCTCTGCGGTCAGTGCTTCGGCGCCGACGTCTTCCTCGGCCCGGAACGCCTGGTGTCCCGCTTCCTCGGCGGCGTGGGGCCGCCGGGGAGGGGGAGCCCCGCAGAGGGATCCATATGTCTTCTCCTTCAGTGACACGCGGTGCGTGAGGACGCCCGCGTATACCGCACAAAGAAGTCCACGGTGTCCGGGTTGCGATTTCCGGACATTCCCCACTCGATCGAGTTAAGGAGAGGAGACAACGAGAATCGACGAAATTGCTCGTGCTGGGAGTGAGAGCGGTCACGTCAGGCGGCGCGGGTCTCCACCTCCTCGACGAGGGTGCCGGGCACGACCGCGCCCCTGACGTCGGCCGCGCCCGCGGTGAGGGCCGAGGGTCGGCGCTGCCGGATCCACCTGCCGACCATCCGCGCGCCGAGCGCGCCGAGCAGTCCGAGCAGTGCCAGACCGGCGCCCGAGGCGACGATCGGCAGGATGCCGGCGTCGGGGAACAGGGCCATCAGGGCGAACGAACAGAACGGCCACCACAGCAGGGACCTTCCTGGGCCGTGTCGTGTCCAGTCCCGGTGTTCACCCGCCATGCTGTCCTCTTACCCCGCTCGTCCGCCGTCCATGCCGACCGCGGGTGTGACGGGTTAGGTTCCGTCCATGACCCTCGACGTCCGCGCGGCGCTCGTCGCCGAGAACGCACGGCTGGCGGAGCTGGTCGGCACCGTCGACCACGCCACCGCGATCCCCACCTGCCCCGGATGGGACCTGACGAAGCTGCTGCGCCATGTCGGCCGCGGGCACCGCTGGGCCGCCACGATGATCACCGAGCGCGCCACGGAGGGGCTCGACCCGCGGGAGGTGCCGGGCGGGAAGCCGCCCGCGGACCTGTCGGGCACCGTGCGCTGGCTGACCGACAGCGCCCAGGCCGTGCTCACCGCCATCGACGCGACGGGGCCGGAGGTGCCGGTCTGGACCTTCACCGGGCCGAAGCCCGCCGCGTGGTGGATCCGCAGGCGGCTGCACGAGGAGACCGCCCACCGCGCGGACGTGCTCATCGGGCTGGGCCGAGACGTCGACCTCGATCCCGCCCTCGGCGCCGACGGGCTGTCGGAGTGGCTGGACCTGCTCGTCGCCCGGGGCGGGCCGCTCCTCCCGGCGGACGTCACGCTGCACCTGCACGCCACGGACGTGGAGGGGGAGTGGACCCTCCGTCCGGACGCGGCCGGGATCGCCTGGGAGCACGGGCACGCGAAGGGCACCGCGGCGGTCCGCGGCCCTGCCGCCCTGCTCTACCTCGCCCTGCTCCGCCGGGTGCCCCTCGACGACCCGCGCCTGGAGCTCTTCGGCGAGCCGGCGGCCGTGCGGACCTTCCTCGAGGCGACCCCCTACTAGCACCGGCGCCGCCTGCGCCACGTGATCTCCCTCGAACGGTGTTCGATTCCACTACGATGGCGGCGTGCCCGAGGACATGCCCGACCTCCCCTGGCGCAGCTCGCGCACGTCGCCCTTCCGTCGCTCGCTCTCCCGCGAGGTGATCGTCGAGGCGGCGATGGACGTGCTGCGCAAGGACGGCGTGGACGGCGTCTCCATGCGGCGGGTCGCCACGGAGCTGTCGACCGGGCCCGCGTCGCTGTACGCGCACGTCGCGCACAAGGAGGAGCTGATCGAGCTCCTGTACGACGAGGTCGCGGGGGACATCCCGCTGCCGGAGCCGGACCCGGAGCGCTGGCGGGAGCAGGTCACCCAGCTCTGGGTCGACTCGCGGGCCACCCTGCTGCGCCACCGCGACATCGCCCGGACCTCGCTGGGCTCGATCCCGCTCGGACCGAACGCCCTGGCCGTCGCCGAGGTCACGGTCACCCTGCTCCGGATGGGCGGGGTGCCCGAGCAGGCGGTGGCCTGGGCGGTGGACGTCGTGGGGCTGTTCGTCACCGCGAGCGCGGTGGAGGGCTCGATGGAGGCGCGGCGCCGGGAGGGTCGTGACCCCACGGCGCCGGACGAGATGGACCTGCGCGAGCTCGTCGCCGGGCTGCCCGCGGACCGCTTCCCGAACGTCGTGTCGCTGCTGCCCCTCCTCGCCGTCGGGTCCGACGAGGAGCGCTTCCGGTTCGGGCTGGAGCTGCTGGTCGGCGGGTTGGTCGCCCTCGCCGACCGACCGGGCTGAGCCCGCCGGCAGGATCGACCCCCGCCTCAGGCGATGAGTTCCGGTCGGGCCGCCGGTCCACCGTGCGACTCGACGAACGACACGGTAGGGAGCACCCACGATGGGCATCATCAAGGTCCACGAGTTCACCACGGTCGACGGCGTCGTCGACGCCCCGATGTGGACGATGGACTACGCGTTCACCGACGAGCTCGGGGACGCGCTGGCCGAGATCACCGGCAGCTGCTCCGGGATCCTCCTGGGCCGCACCACCTACGAGATGTTCACGCCCGCCTGGTCCTCCCGCACGGTGGAGGACGACCCGGGTGCCCCGTTCTTCAACGAGTCGCCGAAGTACGTGGTCACGTCCACGTTGGAGAGCGGGGAGTGGAACAACACCGAGATCCTCGGCGGGTACGACGCCGCGAAGATCAAGGACCTGAAGCAGGCGAGCCCCGGTGACCTGTACGTCTCCGGCAGCGCCACCCTGGTCCGGGCCCTGCTCGCCGACGGGCTGGTCGACGAGCTGCACCTGCTCGTCTACCCGGTCGCGGTGGGGGAGGGCATCAGGCTGTTCCCGCAGGGTGGGCCGCGCACCCCGCTCACGCTGCTGAACGCCCGACAGTTCGACAACGGCGTCACGCAGCTGACCTACGGGCCCGCCGCTACCTGAGGTCGCCGACGAGGAGGTCCATCAGCAGCCCGTCGTGCCAGGAGCCGTCGGCTCCGCGCTCGTAGGCCCGCAGGACCCCGACCGGCTTGAACCCCACCCGCTCGTAGCTGCGGATCGCGCGCACGTTCGCCGCCGCCGGGTCGATCGCGATCCGGTGGTGGCCGCGGTCGGTGAACAGGTGCCGGGCCAGCGTGCGGACGGCGTCGGCACCCAGTCCCTGGCCGTGTGCCGAGGGCGCGAGCGCCACGTCGATCCCCGCGTGCCGGTACTGGGGGTCCTCCTCCTCGTCGAACATGATCAGTCCGACGGTCCGGCGGAAGGCCTCGACGGCGAAGCGCTGCTGGCCGATGAGCTCCGCCCGGACCCGGTCGAGGTCGTAGTCCGGCCACCATCGCTCGACCTCGGGGCTGCGCAGGATCGCCAGGAACTCCTCGGCGTGCCGCGGCTCCGTCGGACGCAGGACGACGGTCTGGCCGGCGAGCGCGCCGGAGTCGTCCGTCGCGTCCTCGCGGACGGCGTGTCCCAGCGAGCTCATGAGGCCTCCTCGGTGAGGGGGTAGCGGGCCAGCTCGTCCAAGGCGGCGGCCGACCGGGGCTGCTCGAAGACCACCTCGGCCCGCCGGTCGGCGACGAGCAGGGTGGCGATCAGGTTGCCGAACAGGGGCCCGCCGAGCTTGGTCCAGCTCAGGTCGGGCGGGGGCGCGCCGACGGCAGCACG
>NZ_JACBXB010000503.1 GCF_013870575.1 Pseudonocardia pini | reverse complement strand
GACACGGCGGTGGCACCCGCGTGATCTGGCGGGTCCCCCTGCCGGACGGAACCTGACGCGTCGGGTGGCGGAGGAGCTCGACCGGGTCGGCCCGTCGGGCGCCACCGGATGGGGCGGCGGCGTCGCGAGGCGTAGCAGCTGCGCGATGCCGCGGCGGACGATCTCGTGGTCGTCGAGCAGGAACCCAGAGATGGTCACGGGGGGTCTCCTCGTCGTCACCATGACGACAGGGCGCCCCCTCCCGGCCCGGACCGTTCCCAGGTCCCGGGCGGGTAGGGCCCGACGCCCCAGGTGTCACCGGGTGCGGCGAGTACGTGTTTCATTCGGACCACCCCCTTCGTCGTCGTCCTCGTGGGACGTCTGACGACGACAGGATGGGGGTGGTCCACGCCACTGCGGAACGGTTTTGACGAAGGCTTAGGGTTGAGCGTTCGCCGCTCCCGCGAGACCAGACTTCTCCCTGACCTGCTTCTTGATCCGCCCGAGCATCGCCACCATGCCGCGGATCCGCAGCGGGCTCACGGCTTTCGCCAGGCCGAGCGCGACGTAGAAGTCGTCCGGGACGCCGAGCACCGCGACCGCGGGCTCACCGTCCAGCCCGGTGTGCATGATCGAGGCGAACCCCCTGGTCGTGGGCGCCTCCGGGGGTGCGGAGAAGAACAGGTGAACGTGCTGCTCCGGATCCTCCGCGACCTCGACGGCCAGGAACAGCGGGGACTGGCACTCGTGCACCTGCTCCATCGACCCCGCCGCGTCCGCGTAGCGCTCCGGGAGCGCGGGGAGCTCCTGGCTGAGCTCGAGGAGGAGCTGGAGCTTGTCCTTCGGGCCGACCGCCTCGAAGTCCTCCACGAGCTCGGCCAGCCGGGGTGGGAGCGTCATCTCTCCACGGACCCCTTGTCCGCACCCTGCACGATCGGCACGCGCACCGAGTTGCCCCACTCGGTCCAGCTGCCGTCGTAGTTGCGGACGCCCTCGAACCCGAGCAGGTAGGACAGCACGAACCAGGTGTGGCTGGAGCGCTCGCCGATCCGGCAGTACGCGATCGTGGGCGCGTCCTTCGACAGGCCCTGCTCGTCCTCGTAGATCTGGGAGAGCTCGGTGCGGGACTTGAAGGTGCCGTCCTCGTTCGCCGCCCGCGCCCACGGGACGCTCGCCGCGCCGGGCACGTGCCCACCGCGGACCGCGCCCTCCTGCGGGTAGTCCGGCATGTGCAGCAGCTCGCCCGAGTACTCGCCGGGGGACCGCACGTCGACCAGCTGGCCGCCGAGGTGGCCCAGCACGTCCTCCTTGAAGGCGCGGATCGCGATGTCGTCCCGCTCCGCGATCGGGTACTCGACCGGGGTGGGCTTGGGCTGCTCGGTGGTCATCTCCCGGCCCTCGGCGACCCACTTGGTGCGACCGCCGTCGAGGATCCGGACGTCCTCGTGGCCGAAGAGCCGGAACACCCACAGCGCGTAGGTGGCCCACCAGTTGTTCCGGTCGCCGTAGAACACCACGGTGCTCTCGCGCCCGATGCCCCGCTCGCCGCAGAGCCGCGCGAAGGCCTCGGGATCCACGTAGTCCCTGGTCACCGGGTCGTTCAGCTCGGTGTGCCAGTCCACCTTGACCGAGCCGGGGATGTGGCCGGTGTCGTAGAGCAGCACGTCCTCGTCCGACTCGACGACGACGAGGTCCGGGTCGCCCAGGTGCTCGGCGAGCCAGTCGGTGGTGACGAGCCGCTCGGGGTGCGCGTACTCCGCGAGCTTCGGGTCCGGGTCAGTCGGTGCCATGGTCGCGACGATAGTCCGGGGCGCGGACCGCCCGCCGTCGGAAGTCAGCCGGGAGGGGGAGTTGTCCACAGGTCCGTGGGGGAGATCCCCAACGAGCCCAGCAGCCGGCGCACCAGGGGCAGGCTGATGCCGATGACGTTGGACGGGTCGCCGTCGATGCCGTCGACGAACCAGCCGCCCAGCCCGTCGAGGGTGAACGCGCCCGCGACGGCCAGCGGCTCGCCGCTCGCGAGGTAGGCCTCCAGCTCGGCGTCGGTGGGCGTGCCGAACCGGACCACGGTCACGGCGTGGCCCTCGGCGACCCGCTCGATCTCCCCCTCGACCACCTGGAGCACCGCGTGCCCGGTGACGAGCTCGCCGGTCCGCCCGGCCATGGCTTTCCAGCGCGACCGGGCGGTGTCGACGTCGTAGGGCTTGCCCACCAGCTCGCCGTCGATGTGGAGCATGGAGTCACAGCCGATCACCACGGCGTCGTCCACGGTCCGCGCGACCGTCGTGGCCTTGGCCCCGGCGAGCGTGGTCACCTTCTCCGCCGCGGTGGCCGACGGGATCGCCGCGAGCAGGGCGTCCTCGTCGACGTCCGAGACCTGCACGGAGGGGTCGAGACCCGCCGCGCGGAGCACGGAGAGGCGGGCGGGGGAGGCGGAGGCGAGGACCAGGCGCACCCGCCCAGCCTAGGAACCACCGTCTCCCGCGAGCGGCTCCGGGGGCCTGGTCCGTCCCGTCGGCGAACGGTGCGGGCCGCGCGGCGATCGGCGAGGCCTCTCGGCCGCTGAGGAACCGGTCGGCGGGCTGTGTCCGGTCGGTGGCGGAGGGTCAGCCGTCGTATGCCCCGCGTCGGCCGCGCGGTCACGCTCCGTGGTCGAATACGGCGCTCGTCGAGCTTCTCAGCGGCCGAACCATCACGCTGTGTTTAGGCTGCGGCCGTTCGACGGGGTTCGGTGTGGTCACGGAGGGGAACTGCATGGGGCGCGTGCTGGACCTGTTGCCGCGCGGCAACACACTCGACGACGAGTCCTTCGCCCGCAGGCACCGGCTGCTGTGCGTCGTGCTGCTCGCCCACGTGCCGGTCCTGTTCGGCATCGGGATGCTCGCCGGGAACGGGGCCGGGACCACGGCGCTCGTCCTGCTGGTGCCGCTCGCCCTCGCGCTGCTCGGGTACCTGGCCCGCGGCCGTCGGCGGGTGGCGTCCTCGCTGGTCACGGCGGGCCTCGTCAGCTGCTCGGTGATCCTGGTCGGGCTGACCCACGGAACGATCGAGTCCCACTTCCACTTCTTCGTCATCATCGGGTTCATCGCCCTCTACCAGGACTGGGTCCCGTTCCTGTGGAACGTCGTGCTGACCGTCCTGAGCCACGGCATCGGGACGGCGCTGGCCTCCGACCTGATCTTCAACCACCCGGCCGCGCAGGCGAGCCCGTGGCTGTGGGCCGGGGTGCACGGCATCGCGGTGTTCTTCGCCTGCACCGGCCTGGTGATCTTCTGGCGGATCACCGAGGACGAGCAGACGGCCCGGGAGGGCCTCGGCCGCGAGCTGCTCCTCGCCGAGGTCCAACACCGCAAGTTCACCTCGGACATGCTGGTCAACCTGGCCCGGCGCAACCAGTCGATGCTCCACCGCCAGCTCGAGATCATCAACCGGCTCGAGGAGGAGGAGCAGGACTCCGACGCCCTCGCCGAGCTCTTCGCCCTGGACCACCTCGCGACCCGCGTCCGGCGCAACGCCGAGAGCCTCCTCGTGCTCTCCGGCGAGCAGACCCCGCGGCTGTGGTCGGCGCCGGTCCCGCTGGGCGACGTCGTGCGCGCCGCGATCGCCGAGACCGAGGACCTGGACCGGGTGGAGTTCGGGGTCGACGACCGCCTCGCGCTGAGCGGCACCTGCGTGGCCGACCTCACCCACCTCCTCGCCGAGCTGATCGAGAACGCGGTGCGCTACTCCCCGCCGGACTCGGTCGTGACGGTCCAGTCGCGGCCCAACCGGCGCGCCGGGGGCGGCCAGGTGCTCACCGTGGAGGACTGGGGCATCGGGATGCCGCAGGCGCAGGTCGAGGAGGCCAACGCGCTGCTCGCCGACCCGCGGGAGGTGGACGTGTCCGCCTCGCAGCAGCTCGGCTTCCACGTCGTCGGCAGGCTCGCGGCGCGGCACGCGGTCGCCGTGTCGCTGACCACCACCCCGGGGTCCGGCATCACCGCCGTCGTGGCGTTGCCCAGGGTCCTGTTCGTGGCGGACCGCGAGGAGGTCCCGAGCGCCACCCCCGTCCCCACGACGACGGCCCGTGGCCCGCTCGCGATGGTCGCCGACGGCCGGGGCAGCACCGGTCCGGGAGGCAGGCCGACGGCGGTCCTGTTC
>NZ_JACBXB010000502.1 GCF_013870575.1 Pseudonocardia pini | reverse complement strand
GCCGTCCGTCGGCGCGGTCCCCTGGTCGGCGCCGGGGGTCGCCCCGGTGCCGGTGCCGTCCGTGGGCGCGGCGGGGGTCGCCGCGATCGGCTGCTGCCCGACGACGGGGCGGAACCTCAGCTGCGCCGTCTGGGCCAGCGAGCGCGCCTGCTCGCCGCCGTCCCCGGGCACGGTGATGGTGAGGTTGCTGCCGTCGAGCACCACCTCGGCGCCGCTGACGCCGAGCCCGTTGACCCGCTGCTCGATGATCGACTGCGCCTGGACCAGCTGGTCCCGTGGCGGGGTCTCGCCGGACTCGGTCCGCGCGGTCAACGTGACCCGCGTGCCGCCCTGCAGGTCGATGCCGAGCTTCGGCGCGAAGGACCGGTCACCGGTGAACGCGACCAACGCGTACAACACCACGACGATGCCCGCGAAGCCCGCGAGGTACCGCCAGGGGCGGATCCGCCCCGGGGTCGTTGCCACTCTCTTCTCTTCTCCCGGTGACCGCGGCGGCCGCGAACGGCCCACCTGACTCCCGAGTGCGACGCGGCTGTCGCACCGTCGTGCTGCCGACGATGCTGCACCACGCCCCCGGGGGCGCCGACGGCACCCCCGGTGTGTGACGGCTCGGCTACTTCTTGTCGTCGGCCGGGGTGTCCGTCGGCGTGGTCGCCGGGGTGTCGGACACCGTCCCGTTCGTCGAGGTCGAGCCGTTCGTGCTGCTCGTGGGCAGTTCTGCCGGGGTGTCCGACTCGGAAAGGGTGTCATCCGACTCGTCGACGTGGGCGTCCGTGGCGACCTTGTCCCGGACGGCCGCGCGCAGCCACGTCGTCACGACGCCGTCGGCGATCTCCAGGTCGATCGTGTCCTCGTACGAGGCGTCGACGATGGTGCCGCGCAGGCCCGACGTGGTGGTGACGACGTCACCCTCGGCCAGGGCGTTCTGCATCTGCTGGGTCTCCGCCAGCTGCCGCTTCTGCTTGCGGCCCGAGAGGAAGATCGGGATGAAGAGCAGCAGGATGAGGATCGGGAACAGCAGGGTCATGTCCATGATGTCGCATTACTCCGTATCTCCGGGCACGTCGGACGGCCGAGTCTGCCGGCCGGGTCGTGGACCCGATCCATCGACCCGGGCTCGTGATGCGCCCGTGACGTGCGGTTTTCGCCGTGAACCCCACCCGGCGGGCTAGAACAGGGCCGGTGGGCCGCCCTCGGCCTCCGTGGGCGGCCGCAGACCGAGATGGCTCCAGGCCGCAGGCGTGGCGACACGCCCCCGCGGCGTCCGGGCCAGCATCCCGGCCCGCACCAGGTAGGGCTCGCAGACCTCCTCGACGGTACCGGGTTCCTCGCCCACCGCCACAGCCAGCGTCGACACACCCACCGGACCTCCCCCGAACGTCCGAACGAGCGCGCTCAGCACGGCCCGGTCGAGGCGGTCCAGACCGAGGTCGTCGACGTCGTAGACCGCGAGCGCGTCCCGCGCCACGGCGAGGGTCACGGCACCGTTCGCGCGGACCTCCGCGAAGTCCCGCACCCGGCGGAGCAGCCGGTTCGCGATGCGGGGCGTGCCGCGGGAGCGGCGGGCGATCTCCCGCGCCCCGTCCGCTCGGAGGTCGACGTCCAGGATGACGGCGGCGCGGGTCAGGACGCGCTCCAGCTCCTCCGCCTCGTAGAACTCCATGTGCGCGGTGAAGCCGAACCGGTCGCGCAGCGGACCGGTCAGCGCGCCCGCCCTCGTCGTGGCCCCGACCAGCGTGAACGGCGCGATGTCGAGCGGGATCGAGGTCGCCCCCGGCCCCTTCCCGACGACGACGTCCACCCGGAAGTCCTCCATCGCCAGGTACAGCATCTCCTCGGCGGGCCGGGCGATCCGGTGGATCTCGTCGATGAACAGGACGTCTCCGGGGACGAGGTTGGAGAGCATCGCGGCGAGGTCGCCCGCGCGTTCCAGGGCGGGGCCGCTCGTCAGCCGGATCGCGGCGCCCATCTCGGCCGCGACGATCATCGACAGGCTCGTCTTGCCCAGCCCGGGCGGGCCGGAGAGCAGGATGTGGTCCGGCGGGTCGCCGCGCCGACGCGCGCCCTCGAGCACCAGTTCCAGCTGCTCGCGCACCCGGTGCTGGCCGATGAACTCGCTGAGCCTGCGGGGGCGCAGCGTGTTCTCGACGTCGAGGTCCTCGGGGACGACCTCGGCGGCCACCCCGCGGAACTCGTCGTCACTCATCGCCCACCCCACCCCGTCGAGATGGACACCAGTGCTGTTCGATCATGGTCCGGACGACACCGAGGTTCATCTCGGCGGGTCATCGGCTGCGACCCAGGCTGGAGAGGGCGGAGCGCAGCAGGAGGGCGGGCTCGGCGTCCGGCTTGTCGGCGAGGACGGCGTCGACGGCCTGTTCTGCAGGCTTGAGCGTGAACCCGAGCCCGACGAGCGCCTCCACGACCTGGTCGCGGCGCGCCCCGCCCGCGGCGGGGGTGGCGAGGGTCGCGGGGGCGGCGGTCGGGGTGACGAGCACCTTGTCCCGCAGCTCCACCACCAGCCGCTCGGCACTCTTCTTCCCGACGCCGGGGATGCGCTGCAGGGTGACCAGGTCCCCGTCGTGCAGGGCGCGGCGCAGGACGTCCGGCTCCAGCACCGCGATCGTGGCCAGCGCGAGCCGCGGGCCGATCCCACTGACGGTCTGGAGCAGCAGGAACAGCTCCCGCTCGTCCGCGTCGGCGAAGCCGAAGAGGGTCAGCGACTCCTCGCGGACGATCAGCGTGGTGGACAGCCGAGTCTCGGTGCCGCGGCGCAGGCCGGCGAGGGTGTTGGGGGTGCAGAACACCGCGAACCCGACCCCGCCGACCTCGACCACCGCGTGGTCCAGCCCGATCTCCAGCACAGGCCCGCGCACGGACGAGATCACTCTTCGCTCCCCGGGAGTACGAACATGAGTTCGAGCCGCAGGCTACAGCCCACCCACCCCACCCCGAGCGATCCCCCACCCGACGGCGTGTCCCCACCCGCTTCGCCCGAGGACCCCCCACATACTCCCCACCCCGCACGCGCACACCCCGCGAGTCCCCCACTCCCGACGCGCGAGTCCCACGGTTCCGACGCGCGAGTCGGACGCCACGACCCGCGAGTCCCCCACTTCCGACGCGCGAGTCGGACAGTGAAGCTGCGTGAGTCGGACGCCGTACTGAGAGTCCATTGCCTCGACGCGCGAGTCGGACACGCCGTCGCGCAGGTCGGACATGGAGACCACGAGCCCGACGAGCCGGGCTGGAGTCCCCGCCCCTCGCCTCGTGAGTCGGATCCGCAGCGCGAGTCCGACCCCGCTCGCCCCCGGCTGTGAGGGATAGGAACCCGACTCGGGACTGCGCGGCCGGCTCGTCGGGAGTCAGCGCCTCCGGGCCGCCGCGAGGCGCTCCTTCTGCAGTGCCGCGAGCTTGGCCTTGTGGACCTTCGCCAACTCGGCCCCCCGCCTCTCGGCCTCGGCCATCCGGGCCATCATCGGGGCGCGCCAGCAGTGGCAGATCGCGAGGGCCAGGGCGTCCGCGGCGTCAGCGGGCTTGGGTGCTGCGGCGAGGCCGAGCACCCGGGTCACCATGGTCGTGACCTGCGCCTTGTCCGCCCGCCCGGCCCCGGTGACCGCGGCCTTGACCTCGCTCGGCGTGTGGAACGCGACCGGCAGGCCTGCCTTCGCCGCGACGAGGGCGACCACCCCGCTGGCCTGGGCGGTCCCCATCACCGTGCGCACGTTGTGCTGGCTGAACACCCGCTCGATCGCGACGACGTCGGGCTCGTGTCGGGCGATCCACCGCTCGACCTCGGTCGCGACGACCAGGAGCCTGCGGTCCACCGGGAGGTCGACCTCACTCCGCACCACGCCGACGTCGACACACACCACCTGACGTCCGCCGGTCCCGTCGACCACGCCGAGCCCGCACCGGGTCAGCCCCGGGTCGACTCCGAGCACCCGCACACGCGCTCCCCTCGTCCGCCGGCACGCTACCGGTGGCGGTGCGCGCGTCCCCGGCCGGCGCGCCGCACCGAGGCAGTGCATCAAGGATCACCGACGCACGATCGACGTCGAGCCCTGGCGCTCAGACGACGGTGCCTCGGCTCGGGGGGCGTGTCGTCCGACTCGCGCGCCTGGG
>NZ_JACBXB010000501.1 GCF_013870575.1 Pseudonocardia pini | reverse complement strand
TTGCCCACCGGGCGTCAGGCCCCCGGGGTGAACCGCGGGAAGGCCAGCTCGCCCGCATAGCGCGCGGCGTCGCCGAGGCCCTCCTCGATCCGGAGCAGCTGGTTGTACTTGGCGACCCGCTCCGACCGCGCCGGGGCACCGGTCTTGATCTGCCCGCAGCCGGTGGCGACGGCGAGGTCCGCGATGGTCACGTCCTCCGTCTCGCCTGAGCGGTGGCTCATCATGCAGCGGTAGCCGTTGTTGTGCGCCAGGGTGACCGCGTCGAGCGTCTCGGACAGGGTGCCGATCTGGTTGACCTTGACCAGCAGCGCGTTGGCGGCGCCGCGGTCGATCCCGTCCTCCAGCCGCTCGGGGTTGGTGACGAACAGGTCGTCCCCCACGAGCTGGACCTTGTCGCCGATCGCCTCGGTGAGCGAGACCCAGCCGTCCCAGTCGTCCTCGTCCAGCGGGTCCTCGATCGAGACCAGCGGGAACGAGTCGACGAGCTCGCCCCAGACCTTGGCCATGTCCGCCGACGAGAGCTTGCGGCCCTCGTAGCTGTACACGCCCTTGTCGTGGAACTCGGTGGCCGCCACGTCGAGCGCCAGCACGACGTCCGTCCCCAGGGTGAAGCCCGCCTTGCCGACCGCGACGGCGATCAGGTCGAGCGCGCCCTTGGTGCCGCCCGCGACGTCCGGCGCGAAGCCGCCCTCGTCTCCGAGGCCGGTGGCCAGGCCCTTCTCCTTCAGCACCGACTTGAGCGCGTGGTAGACCTCCGCGCCCCAGCGCAGTGCCTCCCGGAAGGACTCGGCACCGATCGGGGCGACCATGAACTCCTGCACGTCCACCGAGGTGTCCGCGTGCGCGCCGCCGTTGAGGATGTTCATCATCGGCACCGGCAGGATGTGCGCGTTCGGCCCGCCCAGGTAGCGGTACAGCTCCAGCCCGGAGGACTCGGCGGCGGCCTTGGCCACCGCGAGCGACACGCCCAGCAGCGCGTTGGCGCCCAGCCGGGACTTGTCCGGCGTGCCGTCCAGGTCCACCAGCCGCTGGTCGACCAGGCGCTGGTCCACCGCGTCCATCCCGATCAGCTCGGGTCCGATCTCGTCCAGCACCGCTGCGACGGCCTTCTCGACGCCCTTGCCGCCGTACCGCTTCGGGTCCCCGTCCCGCAGCTCGACGGCCTCGTGCTCGCCCGTCGAGGCCCCGGACGGCACCGCCGCGCGCTCCAGCGTCCCGTCGTCCAGCGCGACCTCGACCTCGACCGTGGGGTTACCCCGCGAGTCGAGGATCTCGCGCGCGCCGACCTGCTCGATGACAGCCACCCGATAGCTCCTGTGGTCTTGGCGTCCGTTCTCGGCGGTCAGGGTAACCACCGCCGGCCACGGGGCGGGCGCCGAACCGCCGACGTCACGCCGGTTGTCCACAGGCCGGGCCGCCGACGCGCCGGATGTCAAGCCTCGCGGATCACGCGCGGGGGCCCTAACGTGGGACGGGCCATGTCGACCCAGCCCAGCGGTCCCCCCGAGGGGACGAGCTCCGCCCGGCCGTCACGGAACCGCGTCTTCGAGGGGTTCCGACGGGCGGAGATGCTGCTCGCCGACCGCCGCCCGCTGGACGCGTTGCAGGCCCTGGCGCCGGCGTTGGAGAGCCAGCCGAACGATGCCTCGGTCCATCTCCTCGCCGGTCGCGCCTACCTGGACTCCGCCCAGCTGGCCAAGGCCGAGGAGGCCTTCGGGCGGGTCCTCGAGCTCGATCCGGCGGACCACTACGCCCGCTTCGCGCTCGGCAAGGCGCTCCAGCGGCAGGGCAGGCTCGGCGAGGCCAAGGGCCAGCTGCAGATGGCCACCGTGATGGACCCGCGCCCGGAGTACCAGGAGGCGCTCGGCGAGCTGCGGGCGCGGATCGCGTCGGTCACCGACTGATCACAGTTCGGGGAGCATCCACCCAAAAGGGACGAAACCCCGCCTGACCTGCACGAAGTCACCTTCCCCGTCACCCGATCGGAAGCTAGCCTCACCTCGGTCCGCTGAGCCTCACCTCAGCGTGCACATCCGAGCGGAGGAGGGCCTGGTGCTGGGCAACGCGCTGATCGGCCTGCGCGAGGGACTCGAGGCCTCCCTGGTCGTGAGCATCCTCGTGGCCTTCCTGGTGCGCACCGACCGGCGACGCGAGCTGCCGAAGGTGTGGGCGGGCGTGGCGTTCGCGATCCTGGTCAGCGTCGGGGTCACCCTCGGGCTGACCCTGGCCGAGCAGGCCCTGACCTTCGAGGCCTCGGAGGCGCTCGGCGGCTCGCTGTCGATCGTCGCCGTCGCGTTCGTCACCTGGATGATCTTCTGGATGCGCTCCAACGCCCGCGCCATGAAGGCCGAGCTGGAGGGCAGGCTCGAGCACGCCATCTCGATGGGCCCCGCCGCCGTCGTCGTCATGGCCACGCTGGCGGTCGGCCGCGAGGGGCTCGAGACCGCCGTCTTCTTCTTCGCCGCCGCCCAGGCGGCGGGCGAGACCGTGCAGCCGCTGATCGGCTTCCTGATCGGCATCGCGGTCTCGATCGTCATCGCCTTCGCGATCTACAAGGGCGCCATGCGGATCAACCTGGCGAAGTTCTTCACCGTCACCGGGTTCTTCCTGATCTTCGTGGCCGCCGGGATCCTGGCCTACGGCGTGCACGACCTGCAGGAGGCCGGGATCCTGCCCGGCCTCAACACCCTGGCCTTCGACGTCAGCGCCGCCATCCCGCCGGACTCCTGGTACGGGACGCTGCTGAAGGGGATCTTCAACTTCTCCCCCCAGACCACGGTCCTCGAAGCCGTCGTCTGGAGCGTGTACGTCGTCGTCGTCCTGACGCTGTTCCTGTTGCCCCAGCGCACGCGGTCCACCACCCCGACCTCCGCGTGACCTCACCGAGGAGAGAGCCCATGTCCCGCAGGATCCCCGGAGCCACCGCAGCCGTCGTGCTGTCGGCCGGCGCCGCCCTGCTGCTCGCAGGCTGTACGTCCACCGCGCAGCCCCCGGCCGCGCAGAACGGCGGCGGGGGCGGCCCGATCGCCGTCACCGCCAGCGACACTGCCTGCCAGGTCTCCGCCACCGAGGCGCCCGCAGGCAACATCAGCTTCACGATCAAGAACTCGGGTACCAAGGTCACCGAGTTCTACCTCTACGGCACCGGCGACCGGATCATGGGCGAGGTCGAGAACATCGGCCCCGGCCTGTCCCGCGACCTGATCGTCGAGGTGCCCGACGGCGGCGCCTACACCACCGCCTGCAAGCCCGGCATGGTCGGCGACGGCATCCGCGCCGCGTTCACGGTGACCGGCACCGCGCAGCGCTCCACGGACCAGAACGCCCAGCTCGCCGAGGCCACCGCCGGCTACACCCGGTACGTGACCTCGCAGATCGAGGCGCTCGTGGCCAAGAACGAGGAGTTCACCGCGGCCGTCAAGGCCGGGAACGTGGAGCAGGCCAAGGCCCTGTTCCCGGTGGCGCGCACCTACTGGGAGCGGATCGAGCCCGTCGCGGAGTCCTTCGGCGACCTCGACCCGAAGATGGACGGCCGCGAGGACGACGAGCGGGACCCGGGTGTGGAGTTCACCGGTTACCACCGCCTCGAGAAGGACCTGTGGGTCGACGGCCTGCAGCCCGACTCCGCCGCCATCGCCGACCAGCTCGACGCGGACATCCTCGACCTGCAGAACCGGGTGACGACGATCGAGCTCACCCCGGTCCAGCTGGCCAACGGCGCCAAGGAGCTGCTCGACGAGGTCGCCACCGGCAAGATCACCGGTGAGGAGGACCGCTACTCCCACACCGACCTCTGGGACTTCAAGGCCAACGTGGAGGGCAGCCAGGCCTCCGTCGCCGCGCTGCGCCCGGTGATCGACGCGAAGGACCCGAACCTGGGCCCGGTCCTCGACCAGCGGTTCGCCGCCGTGGAGACGCTGCTGGAGGACTACCGCACGCCGGACGGCGGGTTCGTGCTCTACACCCAGCTGACCCCGGAGGACACCAAGAAGATGACCGACGCCGTCGACGCGCTCGCCGAGCCGATCTCGCAGGTCGCGGGGGTCGTCACGTCATGAGCTCGGCCCGGCCCCCGCAGACCGACAGCCCGCCCGTCGACCCGCCCGCCCCGGAACCGCCCGGTCCC
>NZ_JACBXB010000500.1 GCF_013870575.1 Pseudonocardia pini | reverse complement strand
CTGAGAGCACGAAACGTGCGATCACAGCGCGCCCCCACCGCACCCTCACCCCCGCAGGGTGTGCTCCAGGGTGTCCAAAGCCAGGTGCAGGTCGGGCTCACTGATCACCAGCGGCGGGGCGAGGCGGAGGGTGGGGCCGTGCGTGTCCTTCGTCAGGACCCCGGCGCGGGCCAGGCGCTCGCTCACCTCGCGCCCCGTCCCGAGCGCCGGGTCGACGTCGATCCCGGCCCACAGCCCGCGGCCGCGGACCGCCGTCAGCCCGCGCATCCCCCGGAGCCGCTCGTGCAGCACCGCCCCGAGCGTGCGGGTGTGCGACAGTACCGAGCCCTCCTCCAGCAGCCGGACGACCGCGCGGCCCACCGCGCACGCCAGCGGGTTGCCGCCGAAGGTCGAGCCGTGCTGGCCGGGGCGCAGCACACCCAGCACGTCCCGGTCCGCCACCACGGCCGACACCGGGAGCACCCCGCCGCCGAGGGCCTTGCCGAGCAGGTAGACGTCGGCGTCCACGCCCTCGGCGCGGGTGGCGAGCACGTGGCCGGTGCGCCCCAGGCCGGACTGCACCTCGTCCGCCACGAAGAGCACGTTCGCCGCCGTGCACAGCGACCGGACGTCCGCGAGGTAGCCCGCCGGCGGCACGATCACGCCCGCCTCGCCCTGGACGGGCTCCAGCAGGACGGCGACCGTCTCGTCCGTCATCGCGGCGCGCAGGGCCTCCGCGTCGCCGTAGGGCACCACGTCGAAGCCCGGGGTGAACGGGCCGAACCCGCCGCGGGCCTCGGGGTCGGTGGAGAACGACACCACCGAGATCGTCCGGCCGTGGAAGCCCTCCGCGGCCACGACGACCCGGGCGCGGTCCGCGGGCACGCCCTTCACCTCGTAGCCCCACTTGCGGGCCACCTTCAGCCCGGTCTCGACGGCCTCGGCGCCGGTGTTCATCGGCAGGACCAGGTCCTTGCCAAGCAGGGCGGACAGCTCGGCGCAGAAGGGCCCGAGCTGGTCGTTGCCGAAGGCACGGCTGGTCAGCGTCACGCGGTCGAGCTGGGCGTGCGCGGCGGCGAGCAGGTCGGGGTTCGAGTGTCCGAAGTTCAGCGCCGAGTAGCCCGCGAGCAGGTCCAGGTACCGCCGTCCCTCGACGTCGGTCACCCAGGCCCCCTCGCCGTGCGCGATCACGACCGGCAGCGGGCGGTAGTTGTGCGCCGAGTGCTCGGCGACCAGGCGTTCGTGATGGACGGTGGGCGACTCCACCGGGGTGGAGTGGGGGCCCAGCAGCGGCAGAGTGGTCACGCGCGCACCTCCAGCGTGCAGCACTTGGGTCCGCCACCGCCCTTGAGCAGCTCGGACAGGTCGACGCCGACGGGTGTGTACCCGCGGTCGCGCAGGGCCGCCGCCAGCCCGGTCGCGGCGGCGGGCAGGACGACGTGCGCGCCGTCGGACACCGCGTTGAGGCCGAGCACGGCGGCGTCGACCGGCGACGCGACGAGCGCCTCCGGGTAGCGGCCGGCGAGGATGCCCCGCGAGCGCGGCGAGAAGGCCTCCGGCAGGTAGGCGACGTCGTGGTCGCCGAGCACCGCGAGGGCGGTGTCCAGGTGGTAGTAGCGCGGGTCGACGAGCTCCAGCCCGATCACCGGGCGGCGCAGCACGCGCGCGGCCTCGGCGTGCGCCCTGGGGTCGGTGCGGAACCCGGTGCCCGCGAGGACGACGTCGCCGGCCACCAGGAGGTCGCCCTCCCCCTCGTTGACGAAGCTCGGCTCGCAGTAGGTGCCGGGGAGCGACCCCCGGAAGGCGGCGGCCTCGGGGACCCGCTCGGCGTACCGGAACCGGGCGCCGTACACCCGGCCGTCGACGATCGTGGCGGCGTTCGCCGCGTAGACCATGTCCGGCAGCCCCGGGACCGGGTCCACCACGGTCACCTCGTGACCGAGCTCGAGATAGGTGCGGCGCAGGGTGTCCCACTGCGCCAGGGCCAGCTCGCGGTCGACGGCGATCCCCGGCTGCATCCAGGGGTTGATCGCGTACTCGACGGCGAAGTACGTGGGCGGGCACATGACGTAGTGCCTGCGGGTGGGAGTGCGATCAGGAGTGAGCTCGGGACGGGTGAGAACGCTGGTCACAGGGCCTCCCTCACGATGCGGGCAGTCACACCATCGGGACTGGCTGCAACGGTAAAGAGGGTCGTGAGGCGCCCACAATCGCCGTCCGTTGCCCATCTGCGCACGATCGTTGCGCGAACGAGCTGCACAACGTCGTTTCAGTGCATGGTCGGCGGGGGCCGTCGGATCAGCGGGGACAGGACCAGCACGGACTTGGTCCGCTCCACGAATCCCTCGGCCCCGATCTGCTCCAGCACCCGCTCGAAGTGCCGCATGTCGGCGGCCAGGATCCGGACGAGCGCATCGGCGTCCCCGGACACCGTGCTCGCGTCGACCACCTCGGCCAGCCCCTCGACCGCCTTCCGGATCGCGCCCGGCGGCGTGGACGGCCTGCAGTACAGCTCGACGTACCCCTCCACCGTCCAGCCCAGCGCCGCCGGGTCCAGGCGCAGGGTGAACGCGGTGATCACGCCGTCGGCCCGCAGCCGGTCGACCCGCCGCTTCACGGCCGACGCGGACAGGCCGACCTCGGACCCGAGGTCGGCGAAGCTGCGCCTGCTGTCGGCCAGCAGCAACGTCACGAGGCTTTCATCGAGCGAATCCCACCGCACTCGCACATCTTCGACCAGGATGGTCCACATGTACCGGGTGGATTCCGAGGTCGGCACGCTGCGCCAGGTCCTGCTGCACCGGCCGGGCCTCGAGCTCAAGCGGCTCACCCCGTCGAACAAGGACCAGCTGCTGTTCGACGACGTGCTGTGGGTCCGCCGGGCCCAGGAGGAGCACGACCGGTTCGCCGAGGTGCTGCGCGAGCGCGGGGTCACCGTCCACCTGTTCGACCGGCTGCTGCGCGAGACCCTCGCCCTGCCGGAGGCCAAGGCCCACGCGCTGGACCTGATCTTCGACGACCGCATCTACGGCCCCCTCGCCGTCGACGCGCTGCGGAACATGTTCGACGCGATGGACGTGGACACCCTGACCGAGCACATGATCGGCGGGATCACCAAGCGCGAGGTGCTCGACCGGATCGAGGAGCCGCGGTCGGTCGCGTTCCACGTCCTGGGGCCGGACGAGTTCGTCCTCGAGCCGCTGCCCAACCACCTGTACACACGCGACACCACCGCTTGGATCCACGGCGGGGTCGCGATCAACTCCATGCGCAAGCACGCCCGGATGCGCGAGACGGTGCACTACGAGGCGATCTACCGGTGGCACCCGCTGTTCGCCGACGGCGGCTTCGAGATCTGGTCCGAGGGCTCGGCCAACGGGCCGGCCACCGTCGAGGGCGGGGACGTGCTGGTCCTCGGCGGCGGGGCGGTGCTCATCGGGATGAGCGAGCGGACCCGCCCCGCGGGCGTCGAGCGGCTGGCGCGGTCGCTGTTCGCCGGCGGCGAGGTGAACCGGATCGTGGCGCTGCGGATGCCGGAGGTGCGCGCGCTGATGCACCTGGACACCGTGATGACCATGGTGGACCCGGGGACCTTCGTGAAGTACGCGGGCCTCGGCATGCTCCCGGCCTACACCGTGGAGCCGGGCGACATGGACGACCCGGCCAAGGAGATGGTCATGACCGACCATCGGCCCGAGGACATGCACAAGGCCATCGCCGCCGCGGTGGGACTGGACGACATCAGGGTGCTCACCACCGAGCAGGACGTGCACGCCGCCGAGCGGGAGCAGTGGGACGACGGCTGCAACCTGCTCGCCGTCTCACCCGGGGTCGTCGTGACCTACGAGCGGAACGTGACCACCAACGCCTACCTGCGCCGACAGGGCATCGAGGTGCTGGACATCCCGGGCGGCGAGCTCGGCCGGGGCCGTGGCGGCCCGCGGTGCATGTCCTGCCCGGTCCAGCGCGACCCCGCCTGAGGGCCGGACGAATACACACCGTGTAACTACTCCATCCGAGTGACGCACCCTCGGGTGGCGGGCCGCTCCCCCGGCGACCGCCCGATCGTTGGCGCACCGTGGCGGTCCTCGAGCGAGAGCGTTCCCTCCCTGGGTTCCGAACCGTGCTGCGCGGCCTGCTCGTGCTCGCCGCGGTCGGTGC
>NZ_JACBXB010000004.1 GCF_013870575.1 Pseudonocardia pini | reverse complement strand
ACAGGGCCGCGAGCCCGATCGCCCCGCCGACCTGACGGCTGGTGTTGACCAGCCCGGACGCGATCCCGGCCTGGTCGGACGGCACCCCTGCGGTCGCCGCGACCGTGGCGGGCACGAACGACATGCCCAGCCCGACGCCGAGGACGATCATCGGCAGCCCGACGTGCGTCCAGTACTCGCCGTGCACCCCGATCCCGGAGATCCACACGAGACCGACGGCGGCGAGGACCATGGCGAGGAACAGCTGCGTGCGGGCGCCGAGGACGGCGAGGATGCGCCGCCCGTTGAGCGCGGCGACCGTGGTGGCCAGCGCGACGGGCAGGAACGACAGCCCGGCCCGCAGCGGGCTGTCGCCGTCGACGCGCTGCAGGTGCACGGAGACGTCGAAGTAGAGGAAGAAGATCACGGCGCCGATGACCATGAACAGGACGTTGGCGCTCGCCCGCTGCCGGTCGCGCAGCAGGCCGAGGGGCAGCAGCGGGTCGGCGGCGAAGCGGGCCTGGACGAGAAGGAACGCGACCAGCGCGGCGGCGCCCGCGACGAGGAGCCAGATCGTGGTGGGCGAGCCCCATCCGCGCCCGGCGACCCCGATGACGGCGTAGAGCACGAGGGCCAGGGCGGCGGTGATGAGCACCGCGCCGGGCACGTCGAGACGCACCTTCCGGGTGACCCGCGGGACGTGCACACCCGAGGCGGTGACGAGGAAGACCGCGATCCCGACCGGGATGTTGATGAAGAACACCCACCTCCAGTCGAGCGCGGAGGTCAGCACCCCACCGATCAGGACCCCGGCCGCCGCACCGCCCGCGGACACGGCCGACCACGCGCCGATGGCCTTGCCCCGCTCGTGCGGGTCGGTGAAGGCGACCGTGATCAGGCTCAGCGAGGTCGGTGCCAGGATGGCGCCGCCGACGCCCTGGAGACCGCGGAACACCTCGATCGTGGTCTCGTTCGTCGACAGCCCGCACAGCAGGCTGAAGACGGTGAACACCGTGACCCCGACCAGGAACATGCGGCGCTGGCCGAACAGGTCGGACAGCCGCCCGCCGAGCAGCAGCAGCCCGCCGAAGGTCAGCGTGTAGGCGTCGATGACCCACTGCTGGCCGGACGCCGACAGCGACAACGACTGCGTCATGTCCGGGATGGCGACGTTCACGACGGCGACGTCGAGCACCACCATGAACTGGGCCAGACAGGCCACGAGCAGCACGAGCTGCCTGTCGCGACCGTCTGACCTGGGCAAATCGGACATCTTCCCACCTCCCACAAGTGAAAATATTGGATCCACTTGCAACGTAAGCCTGTGGCCGACGACCCGCAACAAGTGGCTCGAATATTTTCATTTGAGCTACGCTGGGCTCATGTCCACCGACGGCCGACAGCTGCGCCGCGACGCGGCGGCCAACCAGGCCCGCATCGTCGAGGCCGCGCGACACGTGTTCGCCGAGCAGGGCGTCGACGTCCCCCTGGCCGAGATCGCCAAGGAGGCCGGCGTCGGGCTGGCCACGCTCACCCGGCGCTTCACCAGGGTCCGCCTGGTCGAGGCCGTCCTCGTCGACCGCACCGACGAGCACCTGGCGCTGCTGGAGGAGTCGCTGGCGCTGCCGGCGTCCGAGAGCGTCGACCACTACCTGCACTCGCTGTGCACCCAGCAGCTCAACGACCGCAGCGTCTGTCACGCGCTCACGCTGAGCCTGCCCGACTCCACCCAGGTCGCCACCCACCGCGCGGCCATCCGCACGACCCAGCTGACGCTGATCGAGCGGGCGCACCAGGCGGGCGCCCTGCGGGCCGGGATCGTGCCCGAGGACTTCGTGTCCATCCTCGAAGCGGTCAGCGGCGTCATCCAGGGCGGCGCCCCCCACGCCTGGGAGCGGATCCTCGCGCTGCTCATCGACGGTCTCCGCGCCGACGAACCCGAGGACTCCCTTCCCCCCGCGCCCCCGCGGACCGAGGTCCACGTCGTCCTGAAGGCTCCCGCTCGCGGCCGCCGGACCAGCCCCATCACCGCACCCGGAGCCCGATCGACCCCGTAGTGCGCGGAGTGCCTGCGGGGCCGGTCCAGGGCCGCCCGCCCTCGACGCCGCGCCAGGCTCCACCGCGACCGAGGCGCCACGACCGACGCGGCCGGACGGTCGGCGAGGACGGTTCGCCGGACACCTCGCGGGTAGCGCTCCCCCATGGCGAGCATCGGCTACTTCCTGTCCTGCGAGCAGTACGGCCCCCGCGAGCTCGTCGCCCAGGCGAAGGCGGCGGAGCAGGCGGGGTTCGAGCGGCTCTGGATCTCCGACCACTTCCATCCCTGGAACGACGAGCAGGGCCAGAGCCCGTTCGTCTGGTCGGTGATCGGGGCGCTCTCCGAGGCCGTCTCGCTCCCCGTCACCACGGCGGTCACCTGCCCGACCGTCCGCATCCATCCCGCGGTGGTCGCCCAGGCGGCCGCCACCGCCGCGGTCCAGCTCGAGGGCCGGTTCACCCTCGGCGTCGGCAGCGGCGAGGCGCTCAACGAGCACGTCCTCGGCGACGCCTGGCCCTCGGTCGGTGTGCGGTTGGCGATGCTCGAGGAGGCCGTCGAGCTGATCCGGCTGCTGCACCGCGGCGGGCAGATCAGCCACCACGGGACGTACTACGAGGTGCAGGAGGCCCGGATCTACACCCTCCCCGAGCAGCCCGTCCCGATCTACGTGTCCGGGTTCGGGCCGCAGGCCACCGAGCTGGCAGGCCGGATCGGCGACGGCTACTGCACCGTGCTGCCCGACGCCGACCTCGCCCGCACCTTCCGTGAGAGCGGCGGCGGTGACAAGCCCGTCCAGGCGGGCATGAAGGTCTGCTGGGACACCGACCGCGAGGCCGCGCTCGACCACGCGCACCGGTTGTGGGCCAACGACGTGCTCCCCGGCCAGCTCGCCCAGACCCTGCCCCGTCCGCAGGACTTCGCCGACGCGATGTCCCTGGTCCCCCGCGAGGCCGTCGCCGAGGCGATCGTCTGCGGCGACGACACCGCCGAGCACCTCGACCGCGTCCAGTCCTACCTGGCCGCGGGTGTCGACGAGGTCTACGTCCAGCAGGTCGGCCCCGACCACGACGGCTTCTTCCGCGCCTGGGGCGAGCACATCCTGCCCAAGCTGGCCTGACGAGGTCGTCTCCGGTCTCGGCCACGACCGCCGACACCCGCAAGCCGGACCGGTCCCGCCGCCGGGCCAACCCCGCAGCCCAGACACTCGACGAAGGTCGAGACGAGGTGGGCCCCCAGGGGATCGAACCCTGAACCCGCGGATTGGTCGTCCCGTGGCCGGTCCCGGTCAGTCCAGGTCGGCGCAGGTAACCTGACCAGCGCGGATACGTCGCTCTAGGTCAGTTCAGGTCGGGTCCGGTGCGCCCCAAACAGTGGCGTAACCGGGCCCCGCCCTACAGCAGGTCCTCCAGCGCGTCCGCGGCCTCGTCGTGCACGTCGTCCCGGACCAGATAGACCCGCTGCGTCATCGACGGGTCCGCGTGGCCGGCCACATCGGCGACCTGCCGCGCCGTGAGCTGCTTCGTGTCCAGGTGCGTGAGCGCGGTCTTCCGGAACGCGTGGGTGTGCACCCAGTCCAAGCCCTCGATGCCCGCGCGCTCCTGCCGGAGGACCCGCAGCGTGTTCGACGGGTCCCGCCACCCGCCCTTCGAGTCCGGGAAAACCGCGATCGACCGGGCGTGGTCCGGGTCGAGCTGCCGCACCCGCAGGACGTCCATCGCCCACGTCGGCAGCTTCAGCCGGCGGGCCTTCACCGTCGCCGCGGCCCGGGTGCCCTTCGTGCCGTCCTCCCGGATCAGCCCGAGCCCAGCCACCCGGATCAGGCGGGCCCGCAGCCAGACCCGCGAGGTATCGAACTCGACGTCGTCCCACGACAGCGCGAGCACCTCCCCCACCCGGCCGCCGGTGGCCAGCATCATCCGGGTCAGGTCCGGGAGGTCCCACCGCCGCGCCTTGTCCGATTCCTCGAGCTTCGCCAGCCACGTGGTCCGCTCGACGCGGGTGAGCGCGCGGGGCTTCCGCTTCGTGGTCCTCGGGACCGGGGAGGTGTCACGGACGGGGTTGGCCGGCATGGCGCCCATGCGGGCGGCGTAGCCGAGGATCCCGGACAGCACGGTCTTTGCCGTCTTCGCGGTCGACGCGCTGCGATGCTTGCGGAGCTCCTGGAGCCACGCCTCGCAGCGGGCCACGGTGATCTCGCGGAGCCGCAGGCCGCCCATGGACGGCTCGACGTGCAGTCGCCACGCGACCTCGTACTGGCCGGGGGTATTCAGGCTGATCTCGCCGTCGGTGGCTTCCTGCTCGCGCTTCTCCAGCCAGAGCCGCCCTGCGTCGGACAGGCGAGAGTCGCCGGTGAGGACGGCTCCGGCGGTGGGCCTGCGCTCGGCGAGCGCCACCTTGAGGGCGTTCTCGGCGGCGGTCTTCGATCGGCCGGTGCGGCGGACCGGCCTGGTGTGCCCGTCGTAGTCCCGGAACCGGCAGCGGGCCTCCCACACCTGGTCGCTCCGCGGGGTCCCGGCGGGGCTGATCAGGGTGGTGTTGATGTTCCCGTGGGTGCCGATCGGGAGCATTGGTCGGGCCACGGGGTCCTCCGGCTAGTGGTGGCTGATCCGGTAGTAGCGCTCGGCGCGGCGGGCCACCCACACGCTGGAGCGCGGGATGTCCTCGTCGGCGAGTGCGTGCCGCGGCGCGGGGACCGGGACGGAGCCAGTGTCCTCGCCGGGGTCGGCGGCCTTCGCTGCCGCTGCGGTCTGTCGGCGGAGCTCGCGGAGTGTGGCTCCGTCGTCGGGGAACTGGAGCACGACCGCGAGGTCGGGCGACTCGTCCTGGCGGTCCGCCCCGTCAGGGTGGTGCAGGAGGTAGGCCAGTTCGCGGGTGAGGACGGCGCGGAGTTCGTCGTCGTCGAGGTCCCTCGCGAGTTCGATGAGGCTGTCGCCCCATGACGTGTCGGCCAGCTGGCCGGGTGCGAGGTCGGTGAGGCAGAGGTTGAGCTCGCCGTACTTCTTGACCACGTCCAGCAGGAGGGCGACCACCGCGTCGTCCTCCGTGCCCATGGGGAGTGGACACCAGTTCGTCATGGCAAGAACGTCGTGGTGCAACGTCGCTGCGTTACTTGGCGGACACGAATAGTCAATTTCGGCGATGTAGTTGATCAGCCATGTGGCTTCGACCACGTTGCACCATTCAGGCCTAAAGGCCCTACTGATCACCCAATGCGCGCAACCCACGCGGCCCGTTGCCCGGCTCGCTGCGCCCCTCGGCCTCGTCGATCCGGCGCTGTGCGTCCACGGCGTCGGACACAACGGCGCGAAGCATGTTGAGGACGGCGTCCTGGGTGCGCTGGGAGAGCATCTCGGTGCCGGTGGGGAGTAGGTGGGCCAGGATCGATCCAGTCCGACGGACGGGGATGCCGACGGACGCGGCGGCCGCGAGCAGCACGGTCGTCGGCTCGACCTCGAGGACCTCGGCGATGACCATGATGGAGTCGGGTGCGGGGAGGCGGCGGAGGTCGACGCCCTTGGCGAGTTGTTGCCAGCGGCCCTTCGTGAGGGCTCCTCGGCTGCGTCGTTCCAGGTCGGAGTATGACCACTCACGCTCGGCCATGCGGGTCCCGATGAGGACCTGAAGCGTCGCCACATCGTCACCGTCGCCTGTGCTGTGCTGGTCGGTCAACGGAGACCCTCTCACTACGGTTATCGCTGGTCGGGCGGCTACGGCGCTGCCTGTGGCTAGACGGCCGAACCTATTTCGTCGTCAAGCGATTTGGACGGCCGGACCCTATCTGACCTGTTAATTCGTCGCGCGAAGGTCACGCGCTACGCGTCGAGAGACGCTAGCCGGATCGCCTAGCGTCGCTTGACAGAGGTTTCGTCAAGTGCCACTGTTCGGGTCGTCAAGCCAACGGAGCAGCCCCCCCGGAGCCCCTCAATGCCCCTGAAGAAGCCGCGTGACCCCGTCCTGCTGGAGCAGGCACGGGAGGAACGAGACCTCACCTACGGCGAGCTGGCACGTCTGGCCGAGTGCACCCGCCAGAACATCCACCTCGTCTTCAACGGCCAGGCCACCGACGCCAGCACCGCGCTGCTGATCGCGAGGTCCCTGCGTCGCAGCGTGCGCGACCTCTTCGTGCCGATGCCGTCAAGGAGCGCTAGCCGATCCGTCCAGACCCGGAGCGCAGCGTGAGTTCTCAGATGTCACCCGTTCGGCCCTCACCGGCCCCCCTCCCCCGCACCTTCTACGACGCCCGCGAGGTCGCCGAGTCGATCGGCGTCGGCTACCGGCAGGTCATCGAGCTGGTTAAGCGCGGCGAGATCCCACACCGCATGTTCGGCCGCCTGATCCGGATCCCGGCGTGGTGGATCGACGAGGAGCAGGCCCGGCGGGAGGCCGCCGCGTGAGCGCCGTCGAGCTGTTCTCCTACGGCTCGACCGACGTCCGCACCGTCGTGCTCGACGGCGAGCCGTGGTTCGTCGCCGCCGACGTCTGCGCTGTCCTCGCGATCGCGAACCCGCACAGCTCGGTCGCCCTGCTCGACGACGACGAGAGGGGGCTCCACAGTGTGGAGACCCTCGGCGGCCCGCAGAGCCTCGCGACGGTCAACGAGCCCGGCCTCTACTCGCTGATCCTCCGCAGCAGGAAGCCGGAGGCGAAGGCCTTCAAGCGGTGGATCACCCACGAGGTCCTCCCCCAGATCCGCCGCACAGGCCAGTACGGCGCCGCCCCGGCCCTCCCGGACATCACGACCCCCACGGGTGTGCTGGCGATGGCCGAGCAGTTCGCGGCCACCGCCCGGCAGCTCGTCGCCACGCAGGCGCAGGTCGCGGAGCTCGAACCGGCTGCGGCGTCGTGGAACACGCTGGCGACCGCGGACGGGGACTTCCTCGTCGCGGACGCGGCGAAGATCCTGTCCCGCGATTCGGCCATCAAGATAGGCCAGAACCGGCTGTACACGCTGCTCAGCGAGCTGCGGTGGATCTACCGCGGCGCTGGTGACGGCCGCTGGCGCACCTACCAGACCGCGATCGAGACCGGCCGCCTGTCTGAGATGCCGATGTCGCACTACCACCCGCGGACGGGCGAGCTCGTGCTCGACCCGCCTCAGATCCGGATCACGGTCAAGGGGATCGAGGCCCTCCGCACGCACCTGACGAGGGCTGCGGCGTGACCGGCGTGCTGTGCGCGGCGCTCGCGCTCGACGCCCTCGTGTTCGTCGTCGTCCTGGGGCTGGCGGTCACCGCGCCGCGGCCCCGTCACCGCCTGACCCGCGCCGCGGCCCGCCGCTCGCGCATCACCCTCCGAGGAGCCACGACCCGATGACCACCGCCACGACGATCGAGGACCAGCAGGTCATCGGCGACGCGATCGACACGCTCCTCCTCCGTGAGGTCGCCGACGGCCAGCCCCGCACCAGCCTCATCCTTCAGCTGGAGGCCACCGTCCCCGACCACGCGGCCGGGCGGTGCCTGACCGACGTGCGCGGCGACTGCCTCGCGTTGGTCGCGGCCCGCCGGATCCTCGCCGGGGAGGAGCTGTGAGTACCGCGCGGGGCGAGGCCCTCGTCTTCATCCTGGAGTCGTTGGACGACGACTACTGGTTCGCCGACACCCCGGACGGCCTCGACCTTGAGGTCCGGCAGGCGCTCCACGTCCTCGGGATCTCCGACGAGGAGATCGACGAGGTGACCTCATGACCCCGTCCGAGCACGCTGCGGCGATCATCGAGATGGCCCGCGCGATCGGCGAGGACGGCTGTGACTGCATCCCCGACGCAGACCGGCGGCCTGCCCGGGTGTGTGCCGCGCACGGGGCCCTCGTCCGGCTAGCCGTCGCGACCGCACCGGTCGACAAGATCGTGTCGGTCGGGTCGGCCGAGGCCGTCGCCGTCATCGGTGCCGCCCGCGCCCTGGTCGAGGCATGGGAGGGCACCTTCACCCCGTTGCCGGTCTCGCCCGCCGCCGACCTGATCGCCGCCGTCACCGCGCTGGAGGAGATGTGAGCCGCGAGGTGATCGCAGGGCTGGTCCTCCTCGTCCTGGGGGTCGTGGCCCTGGTCCTCAACCCGTTCGGGGACTCGGAGGTGCAGACCGCGCGGCCCTGCACCTGCGGGCACGTCGGTGAAGCCCACGAGCACTACCGGGCCGGGACGGACTGTGCGTTCTGCGACTGCCGCCGGTACCGGCCAGGACCGCCACGCCAAGCCGGTCGGGTCGAGGTGCTTGACCTCGCGCAGGTCCTCGACGACGACGCGTTCCTCGACGACCTCGGCCGCGCCAGCAACCCAGCAGACCGGGCACTCGCCGCGGTCCTGCGGGAAGCCCGGGACGAAGTCGACCAGGAGATCGGCGAGGCCGTGGACCGGCTGATCGCCGAAACCAGGCCACCGGCCTGACACAGACCGAGGGGCCCCCACCGCGCCAACGGTGAGAGCCCCGAATCCGATCCAACGCCATCCCCCCGACAGGGAGTACGTCATGTCGACGCTATCCCGCAGGTTGCTTCAGACCCGCGAGATCCACCCGAATAGCGCAACAACCGATCAGATCCTCGATCGTTCCGCCACGATCATCGAGACCCACGGCCTCGCGCACTCCGCCCACTACCTCAACCCCGTCACCGGCGACCCCTCCAGCACCTGGCTGCCCGGATACCCCACCGACGTGGCCGGCGCCATCGCCATCGTCTGCGGCACACCGTCCGTGGACGGCGCCCAGCACGTCGCCGGGTTCGGACCCCACGCGCACGGCGCACACCCCGCGTACGTGGCGCTCGCCGAGCACCTCGGCCACGCGCACGTCGACGGCATCTTCGACTGGCTCGACGGCCGCGACGCCGCGTGCCCGTGCGACCGCTGCCGCCCGCAGGCCGCCGCCGACGTCGTCCAGGCGCTCCGCGACTGCGCCCGCCAGCTCCGCGAGCGTGCCGCATGAGCCGCGGGTACCGGCCGGTGCCCGTCGGCCGTGCCGAGGTCACCCGCGAGCACATCCGGATCGGCGGGATCCTGCCCTGGCGGTTCCGCGTCCGCACCGGTCAGGACACGTGGGTCGAAGGACGCGAGCGCACGGCCGCGGACGCGATCGCGGTGGCCGACCACCTGGCCGGGCTCGTGCGCATGGCCGGTGCGCGATGACCGCCGCCGTCCGCGAGCTCCTCCCGTGCGGCACGGACGCCGCCTACCAGCGGCACGTCCGCGCCGGCGACCTCGCCTGCGACCCCTGCCTCGACGCCCACCGCGTCGCCGTCGGCGCCCGCCGCCCCCCACCCACCAGGATCTACCGCTCCCGCGACGAGATCCTCGAGGAGTGGGACCGGCACCGCGGCCTCGTCCGCTTCGTCGACTTCCACACCCGGGTCGGGATCACCGCCGCCGCGTGGCGGCGGGCGTTCTACCGCGCCCAGGCCGAGGGCGACCGGCGCGCCCGGAAGGCCGCCACCGATCACCCCGGCTTCCCCGCCAGGCGCGCAGCATGACCGCCGCCGCCCGGACGGACCGGACCTGCGACGTGTGCGCCGCCCCGTTCCCGAAGCGCCGGAACGAGTCCTGGACGCACTACGCCCTCCGCCGGTTCTGCTCCCGCGCCCACGCCATCCAGGGCCGCAAACCGTCCCCGAAGCCCGTCCTCACCCCCACCGCGACCGCCGGCCACACCTGGCGGCTGGTCGACACGGCGTGGCGGCCGCCCGGGTTCCCCGACCGACCCAACACCAGGAGCGCAGCATGATCGCCGAGCCCGGCGTCTACGAGGACGTCACGCCCGCCCGGTACCAGCGGGACCCGGTCGAGGGCGGTTCGCTGTCCTCGACCGGGGCGCGGATGCTGACCCCGCCGAACCCGCCCGCCCTGTTCGCGTGGAACCGCGAGCACCCGCGGCCCGACACGGACGCGTTCGACCTCGGCCGCGCCGCGCATGCCGAGCTCCTAGGCGTCGGTGACCCGATCGCGGAGATCGCGGCGAAGGACTGGCGCACGAACGCCGCCAAGGAGGCCGCGGCCGAGGCCCGCGCTGTCGGGGCGACACCGCTGCTGACGAAGGACGCCATGCGAGTTCGGGACATGGTCGCCGCGGCCCGCCGCCATCCAGTCGCCGGGCCGCTGTTCGCCCGCCCCGGACGCTCCGAGCTCGTGCTCGTCTACCGGGACCCCGAAACGGGGGTGATGTGCCGGGTGATGGCCGACCGGATCCCTGACGTCGACGAGGGCGAGCGGCCGATCGTCGTGGACTACAAGACCACCGACGACGCCGAGCCGGGCGCGTTCGCCCGCTCGATGGCCCGCTACGGCTACCACCAGCAGGCCCCCTGGTACTGCGACGCCTGGCCCGCCCTCGGCCTCAACGGCGGTCTGGAACCCATCTTCGTGCTCATCGCGCAGGAGAAGGTCGCCCCCTACCTCGTGTCCGTGACCTACCCGGACCCCGAGGCCATGGCCTACGGCCGCGAGCTCAACCGGCAGGCCCGCGAGATCTACCGCGACTGCACCGAGGCCAACCACTGGCCCGGCTACAGCCCGGACGCCCCGCAGCCGCTCGCGCTGCCCGGCTACCTCACCCACAAGTACGACGACCTGATCGGGAGTGCCCAGTGACCACCGAGATCGCCACCGTCGAGGTCGAGCCCGCGGGCACCCTCGCGATGCACCAGCAGGCGTGGACCCCGGCGCAGCGGGCCACCCTCGCTCAGATCGGCGTGGCCGACGCCCCGGAGGGCGACCTCGCCGTCTTCCACCACGTGTGCGCCCGCACCGGGCTGGACCCGTTCGCCCGGCAGATCTACATGATCCCCCGCTCCGAGGGCCGCGGCGCGGACAAGACCACGAAGTGGACCATCCAGACCGGCATCGACGGGTTCCGGCTCGTCGCCGCCCGCAACCCGCACTACCGCGGGCAGACCGCCCCCCAGTGGTGCGGACCCGATGGCGTCTGGGTGGACGTGTGGCTCGCCGAGGAGCCCCCCGCCGCCGCGCGGGTCGGGATCCTGCGGGACGACCGCGACGAGCCCACCTGGGGCGTCGCGATGTTCCGCGAGTACGCCCAGACGAAGACGTGGGACAACGTCACCCGCCTCACGAAGATGTGGCAGGACAAGAGCGCCCACATGATCGCGAAGTGCGCCGAGGCCCTCGCGATCCGCAAGGCCTTCCCCCAGGACCTCGCCGCGGTCTACTCCGAGGACGAGATGGCGCACACCGACAACCCGGTGGCCACCGGCCGCATGACCCGCGTCGTCGACCAGCCCGCCCCGACCGCCGCCGAGCTCACCGGCCCCGCGGCCGCCGCCGACCGGCTGATGGACCAGGAGCAGCAGCGGGAGATCTTCGCGCTGATCCGCGAGCAGGAGATCGGCAACCGCCTCGACTACGCGTCCGGGGTCCTCGGTCGGGAGATCACCTCGTACGGGCAGGTCACCTACTCCGACGCCGAGCAGCTGCTCGCCGCGCTCAAGGCGCAGCCGACGGGCCAGCCGTCGTGACCGCCGAGGACCTGGTCGCCGATTTCGTCCAGATCTCCCGCCAGTGCGCCGAACCGGCATCTCCAGCGGGCGCGTTCTGGGCCCACTACGACGCCCTGATCGCCGAGTTGGACCGCCGCGGGGAGCGCATCGCCGCCGCCCTCGCCCTCCACCAGCGCCAGGACGACTGGTGCACCGACTGCGGATTCGAGTGGCCCTGCCGCACCGTCCGCGCCCTGACCGAGGGGACGACATGACCGCTGTGGACCCGGCGCTCGTCGAGCGGCTGCGGGAGCAGGGCGACCAGCCCGAGCCGCTGTTCGGGACCTGCCAGGTCGTCGAGCGCGAGCCCCTGGACGCCGCCACCGCGGCCCACCCGCTCGCAACCCCGACGGGCGTCGAGCTGCTCACGCGGATGCTCGCCGCGGACCGGCTGTTCCGGCCGCTGACGAGGCGTGCCCGCGCGGCGATCGTCAACCCGGTCCGCGCCGCGCTCGCGTCCGCGCAGCCGGGGGACGTGCTGCCGCTCCCGGCCTTGCCGGACGGCACCCACCCACTGACGGTGCGGGCGCTCACCCGGCGCGGGCTGGCCGCTGACGGTCGGCTCACTCCGCTCGCGGTCGAGGTGGTCCAGCTCGCCGAGCCGCTGCACCGGAAGCCGCGGCCCGTCGAGACCGTGGCGACGGTCGGGGGTGTGCTGTGAGCCGCCCTGCGCGCCCGATCCCGTCCACGGGGCACCCGAAGTCGGATGCGCTGGTCCCCGCCGCTCTGGCGTTCGTGTACGCCGTGCACGACGGCAAGCCCGGCCAGGCGCTCGACGCCTACGCGGAGGCCGAGCGGCTGTCCGACGGTGACCCGTACTGGGTGTGGACGTGGTGCCTCACCCTCGCCGCGCTCGTCCCGGTGGACGCACGCCTGTCCGAACTCCTCGCGTGGACCGAGCCCGCCCCTGCTCCCCAGGGGCGGGCTCCCCGCGCTCCCAGAAAGGCCGCCTGATGGCGTGGTTCAAGGTCGACGACGGGCTCCCGGAGCACCGGAAGGTGCGTGCCCTCGGCCGTCAGCGGGTGGCCGCGATGGGCCTCTGGACGCTGTGCGGGGCGTGGGCGGCGCGCAACCTGACTGACGGGTTCGTGCCGTCCGAGGTCGTCCGTCGACACGATTCGCGCGAGCTACTCGCGGGTAAGTTGCAGGCGGCTGGCTTGTGGGAAGCAGCGACCGAGCAGGGGGAGCGCGGCTACCGGTTCCACGATTGGGCCGACTCGAACCCGACGCGGGCGGACGTCGAGGCCCGCCGGGAGGAGACCCGCAAGCGGGTCGCTAAGCACCGGACCAGGCGAAACCCGCAACAGGCTCCCGACGAGGCCCCGCCGACCCCTCCGGGCGGTAACAGGTTCGGTAACGCGTTACCAACGCCGTTAGTAACGGAGGATGTACTCACGGGCGCGCGTACGCCTGCGCAGGCGTCCCGGCCCGTCCCGGCCCGTCCCGGCCCGTCCCCTTCAGGAGAGACTTGGGGCGGGGGGGTTCCTGACTCGAACGCGCACGAGCCCCCCGCCCCCCGGCTCGACCCGGTCAACCCGCGCTGCGGCCGCCACCGCGACATCCCTGCCGGAGACCCGGGCCCGAACTGCCGGGCCTGCCGCGACGTCCGGCTGTCCCTGGAAGCCTCGACGCCGGTCGACCCGAAGGAAGCCCAGCGGGCCGCGTTCCGGGCCGCCGTCGACGCCTGCGGGCAGTGCGACGAGCGCGGCATGCGGGACCTCCCGGACGGCCGCTCCGCGCGCTGTGACCACGCCCCGCACCTCCGTGCGGTGGGCACGTGACCCCCGAGCTGGAGCAGGACCGGCAGCAGGCGCTCACCGTGCCCTGCCCGTTCCCGCCGAAGGGCTGCGGCGAGCCTGCTGGCCAGCCGTGCACGCGGGAGTCCATGGTTGGCGAGCGGGAGCCGCTCGCCAACCTCCCGGCCCACCCGGCCCGGCTCGACGCCGCCGGGGTCATCCACGCCCCGCTCGACCCCCGCGAGCTCGCGCACGACCCCGACCGCGAGTTCCGCCGATGGTGACCCGCCCCGCCGAGTCCGAAGCCGCCTTCGCCGAGTGGGTCATCCAGGCCGCCCAGCTCCACGGCTGGCGCGTCGCGCACTTCCGGCCAGCCCGCACCGCCGCGGGCTGGCGCACGGCCGTTCAGGGCCACATCGGCAGCCCGGACCTGCTCCTCGCCCGAGACGGCGACGTCCTGCTCGTCGAGCTGAAGACCGACCGCGGCCAACTCCGGCCAGACCAACGCACCTGGCTCGACCACCTCGGACAGCACGCCACCGTCTGGCGGCCAGCCGACCGACCCGCAATCCTCGCCCGACTCAGGAGGACCCCGTGACCAAGCCGCAGGTAGGCCGCATCTCGTCGACCGGGATGTGGTGCGTTGTCGACGTGGGCCAGGCGTGGCTCAGCGACGTGCTCACGTACTGGCCGACCTGGCGTGAGGCGTACGCCCACGCCTGCGCGCTGGTCGAGCGTCGTGCCCGACAGCAGGGGTAGGCCCAGCTCAGGCAAGCGTGGGTACGGGCGCGCACACCAGCAGCTCAGAGCCAGATGGAAGCCCATCGTCCAAGCAGGTGGCGTGATCTGCTGGCGCTGCAAGCAGCCCATCGAGCCCCACGCACGCTGGGACCTGGGCCACGACGACCAGGACAGAACCCGCTACCGAGGTCCCGAGCACGAGGCCTGCAACCGAGCCACCAAGTCACGCACCAGACAAGACCCACAACCCAGAGTCAACCAATGGTGGTGACACAACGTGACAAGAGTCGGAGCAGACGGAAGGTGGTCACACAACGTGACAACGTTGCCAGACGCAAAACCGCAGGTCAGAGGCCCGCAGCTCATCGCCCAGGCCCCCGATTTTTCCTGATCAAGGAGCCACCGCAGACCCAAGGTCCCCTATACATCCCTCTCCCCGCGGTTGACCGGCTCGCGAGGAAGATCATCTACGAATACAAGGAGTAACAATCGCGGCGAGCAATACAGAGCGTGACAGTCCTGCCTGAGCTGCCCGAGGGCACCATCCGGCTCGGGGTCGGCCAGCCCGCGAGTCACAGGAATGTCGCAGTGCCCCCTTACGGTGCGCGCGACCGCTTCCCGCTCCCCGCTCCGGAGGCTCCTCGGTGGGTACGACCATCTCGCTGGCTCAGTGGCTCAACGCTGGGATCAACGTCCTGCTGCCCATTCTGGTGGCGGTGGTGACCGCTCGGGCCGCGGCGGGGGCCGTGAAGGCGCTGGTCCTGCTCGGCCTGTCGGCCGTGTCAGGGTTCCTGGTGTCCTGGCTGGACGCCCTGAACGCGGTCCTGCCGTTCGACTGGTCGCAGGCCGGGTTCACCACGGTGATGGGCTTCGTGGTGGCCGTGGCCGCGCACTTCGGGGTGTGGAAGCCGGGCGGCGTGACCGGCTCGGAGGGCGCCGTCCAGAGCACCCTCACCGCCGGTCTCGGCGGGTCCGGGCGGCACACCGCGTGACCGCCTGCCCCCTGGCTCCGGCTCGGGGTCCGCGGCGCATCCGGTACGCCCCGGGCGTCGACCCCCGGCCCTGGGTGCCGGAGTTCGCAGACCTCCGGGCGTTCGCGGAACAGTCCTGGACGGGCCAGCTCCGTGCGGCGCTGCTGGCCGATCAGCTCTACGCGGTTCGGGCCGTGAAGCCCTCCGCGCTCCGGATCGTGGCGTCGGTGGCCTCGTGACCGAGCGCGAGGGGCGCCGGTCCCTGCTGGACGCCGTCGAGGAGACGATCGCGGCCCTCGACCCCGAGAAGACCGACCAGGGCCTCGTGGAGCTGGCCCGGCTGTACGCACGCCAGATCGACCGGGCCTCGGCCACGGCGGCGATGGCGGACCGTGCGGCCCGTCTCGCCGCGTCCGAGGACGACGAGGGGGCGCTGATGGAGATCGTGGCGGCGCTGCGGGCGAAGCTGAACGAGCGCGACACCATCGACAAGATCGGCGCCCGGTTGACGACGGCGCTGGTCGAGCTGAAGGCCACCCCGAAGGCGCGGGCCGCGGGTTCCAGCGGTGGGGCGGGGAAGCCCTCCGCTGGCCCGTCCCGGCTCATGGGGCTCCGCGGGGGTGCGGGGGCGTGAGGCAGCTCGTGCTCGACGCCCTGGCCGCGTCCGCGGTGCTCATCGTCCTGGGCGTGATCCTCGTGGCCGAGGCGGTTCAGCGGTGAACGGCTACGTGGCCCGCCCCGGCGACACCGTCCTGATCCAGCTCGCTGACGACACCAGCCGTAAGCAGGCCGAGGCGCTGAAGTCGCACCTCGCCGACCTGATGCCGGGCGTCAACGTGGCCCTGCTGGTCCGCTGCGAGGTCCTCGCGGTCGTCCGGGCGGAGCCGACCTCGTGACGGCGCTGCTGGACGCCCCGGAGGTCATGGGCAAGGAGGAGCCGCGGCTCTGGACCCGCCCCCTCCGCGACCTAACCCCCGACACCACACTCGGGTACCAGGCCATCCGGTTCGCCACCGAGATCCTCGGGGTCGAGCTGCTCCCGTGGCAGCGGTTCTGGCTCCTCCACGCCCTGGAGCTACTCCCGGACGGATCGTTCCGTTTCCGCACGATTCTCACCCTTGTCGCACGTCAGCAGGGCAAAACCACGCTGTTGAAGATCGTTTCCCTGTGGGCGATGTACATGGGCCACGCCCAGCTCGTCCTCGGCGCCGCGCAGTCCCTCGACATCGCCCGTGAGTCCTGGCAGGGCGCCGTCGAGCTGGCCGAGGACAACGACGAGCTCGCCCCCGAGGTCGCGAACATCCGGCGGGCGAACGGCGAGCAGTGCCTGACCCTCCGCGACGGCTCCCGGTACCGCATCACCGCGGCCACCCGCGGCGCTGGCCGTGGCCTGTCCGTCGACCTCCTGGTCCTCGACGAGCTCCGCGAGCACCGCGACTGGGCCGCGTGGGGCGCACTCACGAAGACGACCATCGCCCGCCCCAACGCCATCACCGTCGGGATCTCGAACGCCGGCGACGACCAGTCCGTGGTGCTCAACTCGCTGCGCGCCGCGGCCATCGCCGGGTCGGACGAGCGGCTCGGGCTGTTCGAGTGGTCCGCGCCGGACGGCTGCGACCTCGACGACCTCGACGCGATCGCGCAGGCCTGCCCCGGCCTCGGCCGCACCATCACCCTCTCCGCGATCCTGTCCGCGAAGGCGACGGACCCGCCCGCGGTGTTCCGCACCGAGCTGCTCTGCCAGCACGTCGAGACCCTCGACTCCGCGATCGACATGGCCGCCTGGCGCGCCTGCGAGGACACCGTCACCTCCCTCGGCCAGCACCGGGACCGCGTCGCCGTCTGCCTCGACGTCGCCCCCGACGGCCAGCACGCCACCCTCGCCGGCGCCGCGCTGCTCCCCGACGGCCGCGTCCGAGTCGAGATCCTGAAGGCCTGGGACTCCACCACCGCCGCCCGCGCCGAGGTCGTCCCGCTGCTCCAGCAGATCCGGCCCGCCGACGTCGGCTGGTTCCCCAACGGCCCGGCCGCCGAGCTCGGCCCCGAACTCCGCCAGTTCCGCCGCACCGGCCGCCTCGACGTCGCGAAAGTCGTCGACGGCCGCGTGGTCGACACGTGGGAGGAGGAGGCCGCCCGCCTCGCCGGGGCGATGGAGCGGGAGGCCTGCCAGGGCCTCGCCGGGCTCGTCGAGGGCCGCCAGCTCGCCCAGCCCAACGACCCGCTGCTGAACGCCCACGTCGCGGGCTCCACGAAGTACGAGACCGGAGACGGGTGGCGGTTCCTCCGGAAGGGCGCCGGGCACGTCGACGCCCTCTACGCCGCCGCGGGCGCGGTCTACCTGGCCCGGATGCTCCCGCCGCCCGCGCCCATCCCGATCCCGAGGATCTTCTGATGACCGTTCGCTCATGGGTGCCGCTCACCGGCCTGCTGCTCGGGTTCCTGGCGCTGGTCGCGGGCGCGTTCACGCTCTACGGCTGGGAGGTCGCCGCGTTCTGGGGCGGCCTCGCGCTGATCGGGGTGTCGCTGCTCGTGTACCTGTCCCGGCCCGTGCCCGCCGTGCCCGCGCACGGCCGCCGGCGTAGCCCGCTGGACGGCTCCTGATGCCCACGCGCGGCGCGCTCGCCGCCGGTCGGGCACGCGAGTTCCTGCGGAACCTCGTGTACGAGGCCACCGACACCGAGACCGGGCAGACCGCCACCCACGAGGTCGTCCGCATGCAGGGCGGCATGGCCCCGGACTGGGGCGGGGACGCCACCTACCGCGGCGGGATGGGCCTCGCCGGGTGCTGGCGCGCCGCCCGCCTGAAGTCGGCGGTGCTCGCGACCGTGCCGTGGGACGTGGTCCGGACCCGCGCGGGGGTCGACGAGAAGATCACCCCACGGCCGCTGTTCCTCGAGCAGCCGATCCCGCCGCAGACGCAGGTCGACACGTTCTCGGCGTGGCACCTGGACCTGATGTGGCACGGCAACGCCATCGGGATCATCACCGACTGGACCCGCGAGGGCTACCCGGACGTCATCGTGCCCGTGCCCGCGGAGCTCGTCGGGGTCGAGCGGATGGGGGAGCGGATCCCCGGCTGGCCGGTCGGCGCGGTGCGGTACTGGGCTGGCGGGCAGTGGTGGCCGGCGTCGCGGGTCATCCACTTCAAGGGCCTGTCCCGGCCCGGGGCGCTGTACGGCATGGGGATCCTGGAGGCGCACCTCGCTGGGACGTTGCAGCTCGCGAAGTCGCTCCAGGAGCAGGCCAACAGCGTCGCGGACCACGCGGTGCCGTCGGTGCTGATCGAGAGCTTGAACCCGGACCTCACCCCGGAGCAGGCCGCGGACCTGAAGAAGGCCTACATGCGGTCGCAGCGGACGCGGTCGCCGATGGTGTTGAACCCGGCCACGAAGGTCACCCCGCTGGCGTGGACGCCGGACGACGCCCAGCTCATCGAGGCGCGGAACCTGTCGCTCGTCGAGCAGGCGCTGCTGTTCGACTTGGACCCGTCGTGGCTCGGCGCCGCGCAGACGACCCGCACCTACTCGAACGTCGAGACCGAGGCGATCAACCTCGTGAAGTTCTCGATGATCGACCATTTCACCCGGTTCGAGCAGACCCTGTCGCTGCGCACGCCGCGCGGGCAGAAGGTCGAGGCGAACCTCGACGCGATCATGCGCGGGGACACCCTCACCCGGTACCAGGCGCACGAGATCTCCATCCGGAACCAGTGGGCCACCCCGGACGAGGTCCGCCAGATCGAGGGGAAGCCGCCGTTCACCCCGGAGCAGAAGGCGGACCTGACCGCCCTGAAGCCTGCCCCCACGCCGCCCGCACCTGGGCCCGCTGACGGTTCGTCCCCAGACGGCGAGAGCGGCGCGGGGGCACCTACCGAGGAGCAGCGGGCGCGGGACCGCGACGGGTCGAACCTGCGGGAGTACTGGACCCGAGGCGAGGGCCTCGCGCTGTGGGCGACGGAGCCCGATCCGTTCGACGCGCTGCGGGAGTACCTGACCGGACACATGACCGCCGCGCGAGCCCGGCACACGGCCGCGGTCTGGTACCGCATCGTGTTCGGCCGCTCCCCGTACGAGGAGGGCGGCGCCTGATGCCCTGGTACGAGGACAGCTCCTACCCGTCCGGGTGGAGGTACGAGCCCCGATCGACCGTCGAGGACACCCACGTCCTCCCGGTGATCGAGCCGTCCCCGCCCGCCGCGACCGCAGGCGAGCAGGACCACTCCGACCCGTGGCAGTACGCGGGCGAGCCCGCGGGCGCGCCGCTGGACTCGGGGAGGCCTGCATGAGCTGGCGGAACTGCGGTGCTTCCCTCGCGCTCGTCGCCGAGATCAACGCCCGCTGGCCGGGCCGGGACAAGACCTCCGACGGGACGATCGGCGACGCCGCCCACGCCGCCCGCACGTCGTCAGGCGACTCGCGGAGTCGTCGGCGGGACCAGGCCGCGGTGACGGCTGTAGTTCGGGCGGCAGGTGAGGCAAACGCGGGACCAGCACCCGTCGGAGCCCCACTGCCACCCGGTGCTCTCCTCGGTGTACGGGTGGCCTGCTCGGCGGCACGTCGTCTTCGCCGCGTTCCGGCGGCGACGGTTCTCCGCCAGCGTGACCGCCTCAAGGTGTGCGGGGTTCACGCACTGCCGGTTCCCGCAGGTGTGGTCCACCTCGTAGTCGGCGGGGATCGGTCCGACGAACTGCTGGTAGGACCACCGGTGGGCGATGACCTTGTGGCCGTCCACGGTGAACTGGCCATAGCCGGCCGCCTTTCGTCCACCAACCCACGGCCAGCATTCGGCGTCCCCGCGGCGGTCAACCTTCTGCCAGAAGCGCTCCATCGGAGTTCCCCACGTCATTTCACCACTATACCAAGGGTGATGATCTGATGCCAGCGTGGCGCAATTGTGAAGCGAGCCTGTCGCTGGTCAGCGAGGTCAATTCGCGTTGGCCGAATCGCGACAAGACGTCTGACGGAACCATTGGTGACGCGGCGCACGCCTCACGGACGTCGGACCATAATCCGTCCATCGTCGTCGCCGGCACCGGCGTGGTGCGAGCCCGCGACATCGACGTGGACGGCATCGACGCCGCCTGGCTGGCCGAGCACCTCCGCCTGCTCGGGGCGAAGCGCGACCGGCGGCTGTACCCCGGCGGCTACGTGATCTTCAACGAGCGGATCACCACTCCCGACTTCTCGGGCTGGCGGCGCTACACCGGCACCAACCCGCACACCAAGCACGTGCACGTGAGCTTCACCACGAACCCCGCCGGGTTCGACGACGTGGGCGCGTGGGGGATCTCCACCGCCGCCCCGACCATCCCCGCTCTCCCGGAGGTGTCCATGCCGACCGTCGACGACTTTTGGCGGGCCCCGGTGCCCGACTACTACCGGGAGGACCGGCGCCCGATGCAGGCGTGGGACTGCATGGCGTGGGGCACCGCGCATGCCGCGAACGCCCGCGACCGCGCCACCGAAGCCCGCGAAGAGGTCCGGGCGCTCCGTGAGGAGGTCCGAGCGATGCGCGCCGAGCTCACCGGGACGAACCCGCTGTCCGCTGTCCAGATCGACTACGCCCAGCTCGCCGCCGCGATGATCGCGGCCATCCCGAGGAGTGCCGCATGACCGCCGACAAGCCCAGCCCCCGCGCCCGCCACGCCGCCGAGGACGACGCCCCCGCCGTGTGCAAGATCGAGGGCTGCACCAAGACCGGCCAGCAGGAGATCGGCGAGAGCATCGGCCTCACCCGCGGCCTGTGCCCCGCGCACTGGGCGTCCCGCCGCGGCGACGCAGACCCGAAGCTCGAGGAGGTCGCCTCCAGTGAGTGAGACCCTGTACCGCTCCGCTGCCGGGCTGGAGCTCCGCAGTAGCGGTGACGGCCGGACGATCGAGGGCATCGCCGTCCCCTACGGCGTGCCGCAGATGATCGACGAGCACCTGACCGAGATGTTCGAGGCGGGCGCGTTCGCCGACCAGCTCATGACCGCGCATCGCGCCGCCGCCCCGGGCCGGCCGCCGAACTACCGCGTGCACCTGTCCCGCGAGCACCACAAGCTGGGCGGCGCGGTGATCGGCAAGGCCGTCGAGCTGCGCGAGGACGCTTCCGGGCTGTACACCGCGCTGCGCGTGGCGAAGACCCCCGCGGGGGACGAGGCGCTGGAGCTGGCGCGTGAGGGTGTCCTCGACGAGTTGAGCGTCGGCTTCCGGGCGCTTCCTGGCGGCTCGCGCAGGCGGGGGGACGGGATTGTGGTCCGCCACCGTGCGGGGCTGTTCGAGGTCGCGCTCGTCATGCAGGGCGCGTACGGCCGTGAGGCCGTGGTGACCGGTGTGCGCTCGGCAGCGGAGGACGCGGACGCGCAGGCGCGCGCTCGCGCGGACGCTCACGCGCTCGATCTGGCCCTGTTGTGAGCATGTCGTAACGTCAGCACAACCACGGATCCGCTACGATCCGCCGCAGTAGCACCGCATCCGGGCCAGAGCACCCCCGGCGCGCCGCGAGCGCGTACGGCACCCCTCGCCGGACGGAGTCCAGTCGATCCGTCCCGTGAGGGGTTTCCGTTGTCCAAGACCTACCTGGAGGTCTTGACCGGCGAGCGCGACGAGCTGCGCGCCAAGGTCAAGACCGTCCGCGACAAGATCGTGGCCGAGACCCGGCCCATGACCGCCACCGAGCGTACCGAGACCGACGCGCACCGCTCCCGCCTGGAGTACCTGGACGGCGAGATCGAGGCCGTGTCCACCGAGGAGCTCCGCGCCCGCAAGGGCGCCGCGCTGGCCGCCGAGCTCGCCGCGGGCGAGTCCGGCGAGGGCGGCGAGGAGGGCGAGCAGCACCGCTCCTCGGGCGAGTCCGGCGAGGGCGTCGAGCGCCTCGGCGGGAAGGCCCGCACCCAGGACCGCGACCCCGGCCACTACCGGTCCGCGGCCGAGGGCGGCACCCGCTCCTGGTTCTCCGACCAGTTCCGGGCCTCGCAGCTCGGCGGCGGCGACCGCGAGGCGGCCAAGCGCCTGGAGGAGCACACCCGTGCGCTCACCACGGCCGCGCACGGCCCCGGCCTCGTCGCCCCGAAGTGGCTGACCGAGCTGTTCGAGCCGATCAACCGACAGGGCCGCCGCGCCGCCGCAGCGGTCGCGCACATCGACCTCGGGTCCGACCCGCGGCCGATGACCATCCCGTACCAGTCCGCGGGCACGGACAACGTCGTCGCCGCGCAGGCCGCGGAGAACGACGCGGTGGCGCAGACCGACGCCTACGACACCGACGTCTACACCGTGACCCCCACGGTGACCGCCGGGGCGCAGAACTTCTCGCGCCAGCTCCTCGACATGTCGGACCCGACCGTGGACCGGCTGATCATGGCCGACCTCATCGCGGTGTACGACCAGAAGGTCGAGACCAAGGTCGTGGCCGCGGCCGTCACGGCGGCCGGTTCCGCCACGAAGACGTACGCGAACGAGGCGGCCTTCACCGGCAACGGCTCGATCGCCACGCACGCCACGTTCATCGGTGACTACGTCGTCGACACGGCGATGGCGGTCCGGGCCGCGCGGAAGCTGCCCGCCGACCTGATCATCTCCTCGGTCCTGCGCTACGGCTCGCTGCTGAAGCTGAAGGACACCTCGGGTCGCCCCCTGGTCCCGGTCGACTCGCAGGGCGCCGCGAACATCATGGGCGTCGGCAGCGTGCAGGTCGACGGCCGCTTCCAGGGCCTCCCGATCATCGCCTCCGACGGCATCACCCAGTACCCGGAGTCCATCCTGGTGCTGCGCGCGTCGGACGTGACGCTGTTCGAATCGGCCCTGACCCAGTTCCGGTTCGAGGAGATCGCGGGCCCGCAGACCATCCGGGTCGGCATCTGGGGCTACACCGCCACCTACGTGAAGTACGCGGGCGCGGGCGTCGAGCGCATCGCGATCACGGCCGCGACCTGATCGTGATGGAGTGGCCGCCGCTGCTGGAGAGGCTCAAGGTCGACCGCAGCATCGACGACAGCCGGGACGACCCCCGGCTTGAGTCGGTGCTCGCCGCGGCCGTGGCCTTCGTCGAGCGTGTCCGCGGCGGCGACTTCGACTTCAGCGGCGACCCCGACTCGCTGCTTCCCCCGCCCCCCGACGACGTCGTGGTGGGCACCGTTCGGTTGGCCGGCCGCTGGCATGAGCGCGGCCGGTCACCCGACGGGCTGATCTCGATGGGCGAGCTGGGCACGGCCCGGGTTCCGTCGTTCGACCCGGACATCGAGCGCCTGCTCGGCATCGGTCGCTACCGCGGACCGGTGATCGCGTGAGCGCGGTGGGGGAGGCCTGGGCGGCGCTGAACGCCGCGCTGAAGGCCGTGGACGGGGTCCGGGTCTATGAGGACCTCGGCACCACGTTCGACCCGCCCGCGCTCGTCGTGATGCCCCCCGAACTGTCCTGGGACGGCTACCTGTCCGCCCCTACCGAAGCGACGTTCACGGTCGTGCTCGCGGTCCGCGCGGACGAGCGGGCGATGCAGCGGCTCTGGGATCTCGCCCCGGCGGTTGCCGTGGCCATCGACCAGGTGCAGGACGCAGTCGTGAAGCGCGCGATCCCCGGCACCACCCCTTCCGGTAGCGGGTCCCCGCTCCCGGCCTACCTCTTCGAAGTGGAGTGCGCGCTGTGACCACACCGGTGCACAACCGCAAGCTGAAGCAGATCACCCTCTCGATCGGCGGGGAGGAGTTCCAGACGCAGCTGCGGAACTGGACCCTCAACAACGGCACGGGCGAGGGCGAGGGCGAGGTGTTCTACACCTACGGCGGGGACGACTCGTCGTTCGTCGAGGACGCCGAGGACTCCTGGACGCTGTCGCTCGAGTTCTACTCGGACTGGCGGTCTGAGGGGATCTCGGACTGGATCTTCTCCCACAACAAGGAGACCGTCGCGTTCGTCATCGACCACCACCCCGACATCCCCGCGGAGCACGTCCGCTGGGAGGGCGAGGTGAAGGTGAAGGCCCCGTCCGTCGGCGGTGAGGTCCGCACCACCGAGATCACGTCGGCGGAGTGGACCTGCAACGGCGAGCCCGAGTACTCGCGGCCCTGACGGAGGACTGACCCATGGCACGCAGCACCCCCAGCGCGGTCGTCCCCACGGCCGTTGGCGCCACCCCGACCGGCCTCACCCCGAACGCGGACGGCGACATCGTCCCGATCGGGGTGTCGCTCCTGGTCCGCAACGGGTCCGGGGCGCCGATCACCGTCACCCTGCAGTCCACCTACGCCCGGTCCGGTCGGGAGCTGCCCGACGGCGGCGGATCGGTCCCGGCGGGCGGCTACCGGGTGTTCGGCCCGATCGACTCGACGTACCGGCAGCCCGCGGACGCGACGGTCGGCCCGAACCTGGCCCTCGTCGACTACTCGGCCGTCGCGTCGGTCGAGCGAATCCTTCTCTGACCCCCTGGGTGTCCGGCCGCTGCTCCCCGGCGGCCGGGCACCCCACCTAGCCGGAGGCCCGCGTGTCGCAGACCTACCCGTTCACCGTTCGACCCGATGACGGCGACCCCTACCAGGTGACCGCCGACCTGCGGGACGTCGTCGCGTGGGAGGACGCGAAGCCGGGCCGCAAGGTCGTCGACCTGATGAAGAACGACTACACCGCGCGGGACGTGTACGAGCTCGCCCGGCTCGCAGCGAAGCGGGACGGCCGCGAGGTGGGGTCGGTGAAGGACTTCATGCGGACCGCCGTGGTCGACCTGGGCCACACCCTGCCCAAGGCGGACGCGGACGGCGACGTCGACGACCTGGCCGAGAGCGCGGACCCTACCCGCCCGGCTCCCTGAGCCGGTCCCTCGTCGCGCTCGCGCTGCGGAACAACAACCTCCCGTCCGAGTGGGCGGCGGAGAGCCCGCGCGCGGTCGCGACAGCGCTGGAGCTCCTGCAGGAGCAGGAGAACCCGGACGAGCCACCCGTACGTGATGACCGGCAGATGAGCGGCTGAGAGGAGGACCCGGCGTGGTGCTGCGGCTGAACGTCCGCATCGAGGGCGCGACAGAGCTGATGGCGGCGTGTCGTCGTGTCGGCCGTGACGCCGAGGACGAGCTCCGGGACCAGTCGTTCGACATCGCCCGGACCCTCGCGGATCGGATCAAGTACGCCGGTGCTGCGTCGGACCGCCAGTCCGCCCGGGCGTCGCGGACGGTGCGGGAACGCCGCGACCGGTTCCCTGTCATCACCGCCGGACCTCACCCGCTGCTCCTGGGCTCGGAGTTCGGGGCGACCCGGCACTTCGGCTGGTACGCGGCGGGCCGCTACTACAGCTCCCCGGGCCGCCAGTTCCGCCCGCACCGCGGCTCGGCGTCCTACTGGTTTTTCGAGACGGCCGAGCAGATGCAGCCGTACGTCAAGGCGGAGTGGCGCGAGGTTGCCAAGCGGATCGTGAGGGAGTGGCCCCGTGGCTGACACCTCGTCACAGATCCGGATCATCTTCGACGGCACCGCCCGCGGCGTCGTCGGCGCAGCCGCGGAGGCGCGCGCGGCGATCGCGTCGGTCAACGACGAGTCGGGGAAGCTCTCGAAGAGCGCCGACGCGATCCAGGGCGCCGCCCTCGGGGCGACGAAGGGCATCCTCGCGATCGGGTCCGCGGCGGGTGGCCTGCAGACCGTCGGCGCCGCCGCGGTGTCGATCGGCACCATGGCCGGGATCGCCGCGGCGCTGCCCGCCGTGATGCTGGCCGGCGCGGGCGCGATGGCGACGTTCAAGCTGGCCACGCAGGGCGTCGGGGATGCTTTCTCGGCCGGGTTGGCGGGCGACGCCGAGGCTTTCGCCGAGGCCGCCGCGAAGCTCGCCCCCAACGCGCGGGAGGCCGCCGAGGCGGTCCGCGATCTCGGGCCCGGGTTCCGCGAGCTCCAGCAGGACGTGCAGAACGTGGCGTTCGCGGACTTCGCGGAGGACGTGCAGCGGCTCGGCGGCACCTACATGCCGATCCTCGAGGGCCGGTTCCTGGCCGCGGCGGACTCGCTCAACAGCATGGGCAAGTACGCGGCCGACGCCCTGATGAAGCCGGCCACGGTCAACAACGTGTCCGACGCCCTGCGGGGCACGAACATGCTGCTGTCCAACTCCACGAACCTCGTCGGCGACATGCTGGAGGGCTTCCTCGCGCTCGGCGGCGAGGGCTCGAAGTACATGGCCGACCTGGGTAACTCCATCGCTGGGGGCGCCGCGGCGTGGAAGGACTGGGCCAACGAAGCAGCCGCGGCCGGGAAGGTCGACGACTGGATCGAAGGCGCGATCGACGAGTTCACGACGTGGGGCCGGGTCCTGCAGAACGTCGGCAGCATCGGCGCCACCGTCTTCGACGGGCTCTCGACCGGCGGGTACGACCTGGCCGGCTCGCTCGAGGAGACCACGGCCGCGCTCGACGAGTTCTTGGACTCCGCCGAGGGGCAGGAGATTCTCAAGGAGCTGGGCGAGACCCTGCAGGTGACCGGTGACGTCGCCCGCGAGATCCTGATGACCGCGTTGCAGGAGCTCGGGCCGGTGATCGTCGAGCTGGCCCCGGCCGCGCGGGCGGTCGCCACAGCGATCGGGGACTTCCTCGTCAACGCACTGCAGACCGTCGGCCCGATCCTGCAGGGGGTGGCTGGCTTCCTCGGCGATCACAGCCAGCTCCTCGGCGACCTCGTGCCGATCGTGCTCGCCGCCGTGGCCGCTTACCGGGGCATGCAGATCGTCTCGCAGGTGGCGGGGTGGGTCAGCGGAGCGACGACCGCCCTCGGCCTGTTCGGGGCTGGCGCAGACGACGCCGGGAAGAAGGCCGACGGGCTCATCGCCAAGTCAGGTCTGATCAAGGGTGCGCTCGGCGCGCTCGGTGTCGGGGTTGCGGTGACGGCGCTCGCCGAGCTGCAGCGTTCGACCGAGGGGGCCGACGGGAAGATCTCGGAGCTGACCGACACCCTGCAGGACCTCTCCGGTGCGATCCAGCAGGTGCTGTCGGGGGATGTCGGCGGGATCTTCGACGACATCACGTCCGAGTTCGACCAGATGAAGCGGCACATCGAGGGGAATAACTCCTTCGAGTTCGAGGCCGACACGGGCCCTGCGCAGGCACAGGTCGTCCAGTTCATGGGGGCGCTCCGCGGCACCGTCGGCGAGATCAACATCGACGGCCGGACCACAGACGCATCCCAAGCACTCGCGAACATCATGCAGGCCATCAATCAGGGCCGCGCCGAGGTGCTGATCGACGGCAAGGCCACCCCGGTCCAGGACGCGCTCCAGATCGTGGTCGACCAGATCAACGCCTCCGGCGGCATGGTCGAGATCAACGGCGAGTACGTGAAGGCCGGGGACGCGCTGCGCATGTTCCTGGAGACGGCGAACAGGCCCGGCCAGGCCAGGGTGCCGGTCGAGGGTGAGCTGTCGCCGATCGAGGCGAGCCTGCAGACGCTCTACGGTCGAATCTCCGAGGACGCCCCCAAGGTCAAGATCGGCGCGGACGAGGTACCGGTGACGGAGGCCCTGAACAGGGTCATCACCGCTATCAACACGGGTCAGGGCGAGGTGGTGATCAACGGCCAGACGATGAGCGCCTACGGCGCGCTGCGCGCCGTAGAGGCCGTGATCAACCAGACGCAGGGCGACGTCACCATCGGCGGGGACCCGGTCCCGGCGGGGAAGGCGCTCACCGACACGCTGGCCGCGATTCGTGCTGGCGAGGCCGAGGTCTCGATCGGCGGGAACAAGGTCCCCGTCGAGCAGGCGATCGCGGCGATCATCGCTCTGGCTAACGGGACGCCCGCGGTGATGCCGCTGAACGGCGACCCGGCGCAAGGCATGGGCGAAGTCGAGAAGCTGCGGGGCGCCGGTTCCGCGCCGGCGACGATGCCGCTGCTCGGCGACCCTTCCCAGGGCCTCGGTCAGGTCGCGGTGCTGGACGGCGCCCAGACCACCCCTCAGACGAAGCCGCTCAACGGTGACAACGCCCAGGGCATGGGCGAGGTCGCCGCGCTCGACGGGGCGCAGACCACGCCGCAGACGAAGCCGCTGAACGGTGACAACGCGCAGGGCATGGGCGAGGTGCAGAAGCTCGACGCGGCGGGGAAGGCGACCGTCGTGAAGCCGATCCAGTCTCGCGACGAGAACTCGGGGTCGGTGTTCGCGGCGATCCAGCGCACCTTCTCCGGGGTCATCACGCAGGTCGTCCGGGTGGTGCAGGAGTTCTTCGGCGGCGCGAACGGCGGCGCGGTCGACGACTTCCCCGGCATGGCGTCCGGCGGCGCCCCGATGATCTACAAGGGGCGTCCGCGTGGCGCGATCCACGGCCCCGGGACCGGCACGTCGGATGAGGCGGGCCTGTTCCGGCTGGCGAACGGCGAGCATGTCCTCACCGCGGCGGAGGTGCGGGCGCTCGGCGGGCAGGCGAACGTCTACCAGCTGCGCGCGATGATCCGGGCCGGGGAGATCCCCGGGTTCGCCGGCGGCGGCGCGGTGGGCGCAGGCGGGACGTCGACCGTGACTGCGCCCTCGTACAGCCCGTCCCTCGTGGCGCGGGTCTACCTCGACGGCCGGGAGGTGTCCGGGGTGATCCGCACGGAGATCGAGAACGCGGACCGGGCGTCGGCCCGCGCGTACCGCGTCCGGGCGGGGGTGGCCTGATGGCGCTGGTCCACAACCTGTCCCCAAACCCGTCGCTGAAGACGTCCGGGACCGGCTGGTTCGGCCCGTCCGGGTGGGCCCGTGTCGCGTTCGGCGACCCGACCCTCCCGCGGCCCGCGGTGTGGAAGGGCACCACGGCCGGGGACATCGCCACGCCTCGGTTCGCCGTCACCCCGGGGAAGTACTACCGGGCCGCGGTGTGGATGAGGAACCTCGCGCCGACCATCTTCGACACGGCCATCAACTGGTACGCCAGCGGCGGCGCTTACCTCACATACTCGGCGGGCAACGCCTACAACCGGACCGGGGACACCACGTTCCAGGCCGACTCCGGGGTCGCGCTCGCGCCCGCCGGGGCAGCCGAGGGGCTGCTCAACATCGTCGGCCTGGACGGGGCGGCCGAGTTCACCGCCGTGATCGTCCGGGAGTTCGACACCGCGCTCGCGGCGTCGGCCGCGGATATGACGTTCTTCGACGGCGACTCGGCCCGGGCGGTCTGGGACGTCGGTACGAACGGCAAGTCGACCCTCGACACCGGCAGCACCTTCACCCTGCCGATGACGGTGACTCCGCCGGTCGGGCGGATCGTCGGGGCGAAGGCCCGTGGTCGCTTCGAGATCGCGATGAACCTCGCCCCGCCGCGCGGCGCGATCGGCCTCACCGCGCAGGTCTCCTACGACGACGTCCGCGGCCGCATCCGCATCCACGTCGGTGGCCTCGTCCCGGAGGCGATCCGCGCGGTCGTGTTCGCCCGCGCGCAGGGCACCACGAAGTGGGCCGAGATCCGCGGCGGCCGCGTCGCCCTGGTCGGCAACGCGTTCCAGCGCACCGTCGACCACTACGAGTTCACCGCGGGCGCGGTCATGGAGTACAAGATCGTCGCCTACTCCACCCCGGAGAACGTGCCCCCGGAGATCGTGCAGCAGCGCGTCCTCACGGTCCGGGACGACCTGTCCGGGGCGTGGCTGAAGTTCATCGTCGCCCCCCTTTCGAACCGCAAGGTCACGCTGGGCGAGTGGGATGCGTTCGAGCGGCAGGCCCGCTCCGACATCTACCCGGTGTCCGGGCGCCGCGACCCGGTCGTGGTCACCGACTCCCACACCGCGAAGACCACCACCCTGCGCTTCTACACCCAGTCCCTCGCCGAGCGGGACGCCCTCGATGAGGCGCTCGGCCAGGGGCTTCCGGCCTTCTTGCAGACCCCGGCCCGGTTGGCGCTGCCGTCGATGTACATCTCGATCGGCTCGTACCGGTGGGAGCGGACCCGCCGGCGTGGCTTCCGGCACATGTTCACGGTGCCGGTCACGGAGATCTCCGCCCCGCCGCTGTCCGTCTACGGGGCGGGGATGACCTGGCAGATGCTCATGGATCGCTACGACACGTGGGCGGACGTCGTCGAGGCCTATGACTCGTGGCGGGATGTGACCGCCTGATGTGGCCCGTGTCTGCCCGCTTCCGGGACGTCATCGCCGGGTCGCACCGGGCGATCTCCCGGGCTGTGCTCGTCGAGGGCCACCAGTTCGGGCCGAACCCGACGGGGGTCGAGCTGCCGATCCTCGGTGGGGATGTGCAGCTCACCGCGTCGTCGGACATCAAGGGGACGCTCGACCTCACCGTGCCAGCCGACTACTTCGACCAGGTCGACCCGTACGGGCTGGAGATCTTCGTCGAGCGGGGGATCTTCTTCGGCGACGGGTCGACGGAGATGGTGCCGGTCGGCTACTTCCGCATCGACGACGTCGTGCAGCGTCCGGCGCCGAACGGCCCGGCCCGCATCGACGGGGTGTCGCGCGAGGCCCAGCTGATCGACAACCGGCCGATCCTGCCGTACCAGGTCCCGACCGGTGTCACCCATCGGAGCGCGTTCTACGCGCTGGTCAACGGCTACACCCCGGAGGGTGGGGCGCAGGTCGTCGCCCCCATGTTCTCCGACGCCGTGGTCCCGATCGACTGGGACGACGCCGGCTACGACCCGGACGAGGCCACCGTCACGGCGGGGCAGATCGTCGAGGACTCCGGGTTCGACTTCCTCGCCAAGCTCGCCTCGGCCCGCGGGTGCGTGCTGCGGTTCCGTCCGACCGGTGAGCTCGCGGTCGAGCGTGTCGACGGCGCCGAGCTCGCGGCCGGGCGGATCGGGCGGGCCGCGCAGGAACTCATCGCCGCGTTCGGCGATCCGACGATCCAGGTGCACGAGGATTTCTCGTTCGTGGGGATGTCGGACAACGGGGGGTCGTGGAACGACGGGCTCGTCACGGGCTACATCGCCGCCCACCCGGGCGCGACGTTCGAGCCCGACGGGGACGGCCACTACGTGTGGACGCCGGACCCGGTGCTCTATCTCGAGCGGGTCGTTGAGGGTGAGGCGGCGTTGTCGCCGGTGGTGTGGGAGATCCACGGTGGCCCGTCGGGCACGCTGGTGGATGCGTCGCGGTCGAAGACTCGCCGCGGGGTGTACAACCTGACTCGGGCGGTGGGGTCGGACACGACGGCGCAGACCGGCTATCAGATCGCGCGGATCACGGACCCGTTGTCGCCGCTGCGGCAGGGTGGCCTGTTCGGGACGGTGCCGCGGTTCTATGCGTCGCCGGTGCTGAAGACGGCGGAGGCTGCGGCGAAGGCTGCGGAGACGATCCAGGCCCGTGTGCGGGGGTTGCCGAAGGAGCTGTCGCTGTTCGTGGTGCCGAACCCGGCGCTGCGACCGCTGGACATCATCAGCTCGGCGTTGACGGGGCGGGGTCAGCAGCCGGAGCGGCATGTCCTGGAGAGCGTGACGATCCCGCTGGCGTCGGGTGAGGGTGCGAGTGCGCCGGAGCTGCGCACGCGCACGATGAACGCGATCGCCGATGTGTCGGTGGACGACCCGCAGGACCCCAACTTCCCCGACCCGACGGACCCGACGGACCCGGTCGACCCGACGGACCCGACCGACCCGGGCCCGGGGACGGGCGAGCCGGACCCGACGGACGGCACGCAGGCGGCGGTGCAGCGCGGGTGGGGCGCGATCATCGACGGGGACGAGTTCGACTACACCGGCCGCCCGTCAGGCAAGTGGGGGCTCTACGACGGCGCGGGCCACGACGGGAACGGCCGCCGGTCGCCGTCCGCGTACACGGTGCACGACGGGATGATGACCTGCCACGGCGAGAACAAGGTCAGCGGCGGGTGCGCGTTCAGCCGGGGCGAGATGGGCGCTCGCGTCGAGATCCGGGCGCGGGTCTACAACACCGGCGGCGGGAACGACCGCTACCACCCTGTGCTGATCCTGTGGCCGGACAACGACGACTGGCCAGGCGGCGCCGAGTACGACTTCATGGAGTGCGACGAGGGGACCGGCAAGTTCGGCCTGTTCATGCACCTGCCGAACCACCAGCCGTACCGGCAGGACCACTACGAGGAGCCCCTCGATCTCACGCAGTGGCACAACTATGCGTGCGAGTGGAACCCGTCGGCGAAGACCCTGAAGGCCTACGTCGACGGCCGCGAGGTGTATGCCGGGTCCGGGCGGGTTGCTGAGGCCCCGGGCCCCATGCACCTCACGATCCAGCTGGATGACTTCGGTGGGAACCCGCGCCCGTGCAACTTCGACATCGCGTGGGTCCGCCACTACCAGAGGCCGAACGCGTGAGCGCCGTCGCGCAGTTCGCCGCGCTCATGCGCGAGGAGGCCGGGGACAACGGGCCGGGCGGTCGGCAGCCGTTGTTCCTGGGCGGCTATCTCACCGCGTGGGATGCGGTCACCCACGCCAACACGGTGGCGATCGGCACCGTGTCCTTCTCGAACCTGCCCGCCATCGACCCGGCTGGGCTGTCGATCGGCCCCGTGCTGCTCGCGCACACCGACGACGGTCCGGTCGTGCTCGGCCGGATCTACCGCTACCAGCAGGAAGATGAGGAGGTCTGATGGCGCCCGGACTATCCGCGACGCTCGCGAACCTGAAGCTCGCGGTCGTCGAGGCGAACAGCTACGTCTACGTCAAGATGCACACCGGTGATCCGGGGCCGAACGGCACCGCCAACCCGGCGCCGGAGACGACCCGGAAGCTGGTCGACTGGACCACCCCGACGGGTGGGGCGATGGAGTCGGCGGCCGAGATCGAGTGGCCGGACCTGGCCGCGATCCAGACGTGGACGCACTACTCGCTGTGGAACGCCTCGACGGGCGGCACGTTCGGTCACTCGGGCACCATCGCGCCGCGCTCGTGGGGTGTCGGTGACGACGCGATCCTCCCCGCCGGGACCGTGACCATGACCTACCCCCTGGCCACCTGATGGGCACCACGAGGTGGGGCCTGACGTCCCCGGAGCTAACGGACGAGCCGAACGGGCCCGCGCAGATCGCCGCCCTGGCCGGGACCGTGGACGCCCGGCTGTGGCGGGCCTACCCCTGCCTGTCGACCGCCCGGCCCGCACTCGGGGCGGGGGATGACGGATTCCTGATCCGGGAGACCGACTCGGGCGCGTTCCGGCTGTGGGACGGCGACTCCTGGTCCGGTGACCTCCTCGCCTCCGGCGGTGGCGGCGGCGGTGGGGGTGGCGGGACCGGTGGGGCGTGGGCGCAGTACTCGGCGGCCGCGGCCCAGTCGATCCCGGCGGCCACGAACACCCCGGTCCTGTTCGCCACGGCGGACTCGACGACGACGTCCGTCACGCGGGAGTCCCGCGGCGCCGGCCACCAGTTCAAGCTGGGCACCTCCGGGCTGTGGACGCTGTCGACGACGGTGCGGTTCGCCACGGGCGGCAGCGCGGGCGAGCGGTACACCGGCATCCACCTCGGCAACGGGGATGCTCTCGCCGCCCAGGGTCCCGGCACCGCGGCGAACGGGGCGATCACGAACAACGTGGCCGTGACCCGCTGGTTCGACGCTGACGCGGTCGTCTTCGTGCAGGTGTGGCAGGGCTCCGGCTCTGCCCGGAACCTCGAGCCCGGCCCGGACGGGACGTTGGGGAAGGGGTGGGTGCGGTTCAACGCGGCCCTGGTGGCGACGTGAACCCCGACGTCGTCCGCTACCTGATCGCCGGTCTGGCCGCCCTGCTGGCCGCGCTCGCTCTCGGCTGCGCGGTCCGCTGGCGGGATCATGACGTCCTCGGCTACCTCGCCGTCCTCGCCATGGCGGTCGTGTCGGTGTCCGGGCAGCTCGACTCGATCGGCCAGCCGCTCACCTGGCGCACGTGGGCGCTCGGCGTCGGGATCGTGCTCGCCGCGGCCTGGTGTGTCTCGGTGATCGCCCGCCGTTTCGGGGCCGCTGCCTCATGACGACCACGACCGGCACGATCCAGGCAGGTGCGCCATCAGTCCCGAGCTGCTCAACTCGATCTTCGGCGGCCTGGTGCTCCTCCTCGGCGCGGTCGGTGGCCTCATCGGCACCCGGTCCCGGCGGATCGGGATGGACGCCCGGCACTCCCGAGCTGTTCAGCGGCGACTTCTCGCCGCTCTCGCGCACATCTTCCGGCTGGAGTCCGAGCTCGCTGAGCGGGGCCTCCCGGTCCCGCCTCGGCCCGCGGTCCTGGATGACGAGGACGACGAGGGCCCGGCGGCTCCGCCCGCGCCGACGACCGGGGGGACGCATCGTGCGTGACCGCAAGCCGCTGCCGCGGTGGCTGATCGGGCTGTTCGTGCTGCTCGCGTTGGGCACGGTGGCTGCTGGGGTGTTGGTGGCCCGGCAGACGACGGAGGCGCAGAGCTCGGCGTCGGATGCGCAGACGGCGGCGTCGGTTGCGGTGGAGCAGCGTGACGCGACCGCGTATCAGGCGCTGGACCTGGCGGCGGAGATCGGGCGGGCGTGTTCGTCGGGGCAGATCCCGGAGCGGTACTCGGCGGTCTGTTCAAAGGCGGTGCAGGTGCAGGTCGAGCCGATCCCTGGTGCGCGGGGCGAGCCTGGCCCGGCCGGGTTGCCGGGCACGCCGGGCGCTCCGGGTGTGGCTGGTCCTGCGGGGCCTGCTGGCGCGCCCGGCGCGCCGGGGGCACCTGGATCCATCGGGAGCGCTGGGCAGGACGGCAGCGACGGCCAGGACGGTGCTCCGGGGCTTGCGGGGCCGCCTGGTCCGCAGGGCCCGCCCGGGGAGCCCGGCCCGGTTTGCCCGTCCGGTCAGACCGCCGAGTCCTACCTCTACCCCGACGGACGCACCGGGACCCGTTGCGTCACCCCCACCCCCTCGGAGAGCTGACCATGGCCTTCACCTACGTCACCCTCGTGCGGCGGTACCTCCTGCCGTCCGGGGCCCCGGCCACAGGGAAGGTCCGGATCACACCGACCCAGCCGATGGTCAACGCGAACACCACCGTCGCCGCGCCGGTAGAGACCGTGCTCGACGTCGAGGGTGACCTCACCGTCCTGGTCGCCGCGAACACCGACCCCGAGACCCTGCCCGCCGACCCCCGGGTGGCCTACCGGGTGGTCGAGGACATCACCGGTCAGGCCCGCCGCTCGTACCTGATCGAGGTGCCGCACGACGCGGGCGATGAGATCGACCTGTCCTCACTGGCCGAGCTGCAGCCAGCCAGCCCACTGGTGCCAGTGGCGCCCGTCGTGAACACCGACGGGGACCCGGGGCGCCGGATCTTCGTCGGCTCGAACGCCCCCGCCTCGCCCACCGTGGGCGACGTGTGGATCTCCCCCGTCTGACCACGAAAAGGATCATGCTCCGATGACGCTCACGCTCTCCGCTGCCGCCCGCACCGCCATGGCCGACACCCTCGTCGACCTGCTCGACGCCGGGGCCGGCGCGGGCACCATTCAGATCCGCTCGGGCACCCGCCCGGCTGGTCCAGGCACCACGGCGACCGGCACCCTGCTGGCGACCGTGACCCTGATCGACCCCGCGTTCGGCGCGGCCTCGTCCGGGGTGGCCACGCTCGCCGACCCGAACGCCGTCACCGCGGTGGCCGACGGGACCGCCACGTGGTTCCGGGCGCTGGACTCCAACGCCGTCGCCGTCTTCGACGGAAAGGTGACGGCGACCGGCGGCGGCGGGGACCTGACCCTGGCCACGACCTCGATCACCACGGGCCTGTCCGTGGACATCACCAGCGGCGGGACCGTCACCGTCCCCGCCGGCGCCGCGGACTGACCCCCCGATGGCCTGGTCCGACACGTGGAACACCGCCATGGCCTCGGCCAAGGCGGGAACCGGCCGCGCCCGGGTGGCCGTGTTCGGCGACTCGCAGGCCGAGGGCCAGGGCGCCAGCGCGAGGGCGAACCGTTGGCAAGACCTCATGCTCGGCACGCTGCGGTCCCGGCTCGCCCTCTCCGGGGGCGGCCGGGGCGCGGTGCCCGCGAAGTACGAGGTCTACGGCCCGGATTCGACGTGGGGCACGACGGGGTTCGCCACGTCCGGCAGCGTGGACGACTACGCCGCCGGACCCTTCGGGCAGCGCGGCCGGATCGTCAACGCCTCGTCCACGCTCACGTGGACCGTGCAGGGCACCCACGCGCAGATCTGGTACGGCGCCTATTCCGGAATGTCCGCGTTCGGCTACAAGATCGACGGCGGCAGCACGGTCACGGTGGCGGCCACCTCGCCGAGCAACCCCACGTGGACGTCGGTGGCGCTCACGCTCGGGTCGTCCGGGTCTCACACCGTGCAGATCATCACCGCGGCCGGACAGTCCGCGTTCGTCGGCGGCCTGGTCGTGTTCGACGGGGACTCGACCACGGGCGTGACCCTGCTCGACTCGGCGAAGGTCGGCATCACCGCCGACACCTACACCAACAACGCCGCCGAGCCGCACACCACGTCGTGGCAGCGCGGGATCGACTCTCTCGCCCCAGACCTGGTGTTGATCGCGCTCGGCCTCAACGACTGGGACGCGCAGACCGCCACAGCAGCCTACATCACCGACCTGCAGACGATCGCGACCCGGCTCCGTGCGCTGACCAAGGTCCCGTCGATCCTCGTGCTCGCGCCACGCAACGTCGCGCCCGACGCCAACAGCCGCACGATCACGTGGTCGGCCTACATCTCCGCGCTGCAGAGCATGGTGACCACCGACGGCAACATGGGGTTCCTGAACCTCGACTCCCTGATGTCGGGCACCGGCTCGCCGGGCGGGGCGAACTGGACGTCGGACTGGCACCCCACCGACGCCGGGCACGCCCTAATCGCCGGGCACGTGGCGAACGCCCTGCTCGACCCGGGCGCGCTGGTCACGAACGCACCGCTCCCGGCG
>NZ_JACBXB010000049.1 GCF_013870575.1 Pseudonocardia pini | reverse complement strand
GGACGCCGCCGGCGCGGGGGAGCGGGACTGGCTGGACACGATGGGTGGCTCCGTCCGTCGGCGGTGATCGGATCGCGTGCCGCGGGCCGGGCGGGGGGATGATCGCGGCCCCGTTGCTCGAAAAGAGTCTCATGATTAGCCTCGGGTCGCCATACCCGCACCGGCCGCGTCGATGCCGACGCCAGGAGGACAGATGGACGGACGACTCTCGGTCAGCGGGCTGTGCTTCCCCGACGAGGACCTCGCCGGGCAGCTGGCTCGGCTGGCGCTCCTGGGGGCCCGGACCACGTCGCTGCGGGCGGGGGTGCTTCGCGAGTTCGGGTGGGCGGAGGCGCTCGAGCTCGTCCGGTCGACGGGCCCGTCCGTCGCGGCGCTGATCGACAGCCCTCGGGTCGACCTCGGGGACCCGTCGACCTGGGCCGCGGGGCGGGCGCAGCTCACCCAGGCCGTCGACGGGGCCGCCGAGCTGAGCGCCCCGACGGTGTACATGGTCACCGGCGCGCGGACGGGTCTGACCTGGGTCGACTCCGCCGACGCGTTCCGGGAGGCGACCGCCCCGGTGGTCGCCCACGCCATGGATCGCGGGGTGCGGCTCGCCGTGGAGGCGACGAACCCGCTGTACTCCGACATCAGCTTCCTGCACACGGCGAGCGCCGCGTTCCGGCTCGCCGAGCGGTGCGGGATGGCCGTGTGCCTCGACCTGTTCCACGTGTGGACGGACTGGGACCTGCTCGACGAGATCGCCCGGGCTCCCGAGCGCATCGCCATGGTGCAGGTGAGTGACCACGTGCCCGGTGACCGGTCGTTCCCGTGCCGGGCCGTGCCCGGAGACGGTGCGGTGCCGCTGGCCGAGCTCCTGGCCGCCGTCACCGCCTCCGGCTACGAGGGGGTCTTCGATCTCGAGCTGAGCGGGCCGCGCATCGACGCGGAAGGGCATGTCGACGCCGCCCGGCGCGGGCTGGGCGCCCTCGGCGCGCTGCTGGGGCGCGACTCCGCGGCGGTGTCGGACCGCGGGGCCGCTGGTTGAGGCGCCCGTATCGCGTCCGGGTGCACGGAGCGCCACGGTGGTCGGCGGGCGAACTGCCAGGCAGATCGTGGTACGGCGGCGCTTCGAGGCTTCGCGGACTTTGACGCTGGCTCCGAACTGAGTTATCTGATTTCATGTCGGTGTCAGCGGCGGGACGGAGTCCTGCGTCGTCTGCGTTCCCACGTGGCCGCGCGCCGCGCCCCGAGTCGGAACCACCGAACCCGCCGCACCGTGGTGGCTGAAGGAGATGGCAGAGTGAGGCAACGGAGCCTGAGGATGGTGGTCACCGCCACCGCTCTAGCGCTGCTGGTGGCGGCCTGCGGCGGGGGCGGCGGCGAGTCGAGCGGCGGGTCCGGGCAGGGCGGCGGGCAGATCGACCGCGAGTCGACGCTGCGGATGGCGTGGACGGTTCCCGCCCCGACGCTCGACCCGCACAAGCCGCAGTCGCCGACCGCGCAGTTCCCCTACGTGTTCCCGGTCTACGACCGACTCACGCAGATGACCTCGGGGGAGGGTGGGCCGGAGCTCGCGCCCATGCTCGCCACGGTGTGGACGTTCGCACCCGACGGCCTCTCCGCGACCTTCACCCTGCGCGACGGGGTCGTCTTCCAGGACGGCACGCCGCTCGACGCCGCCGCGGTCAAGGCGAGCCTCGACCGCGCCAGGACGCTCCCGGAGTCGACGGTCAAGGGTCAGTTCTCGATCATCAGCGAGGTCACGGCGGTCGCTCCGAACACGGTGCGGATCACGACGACCCGGCCCGCGGCGGACCTTCCCTACATCCTGTCGATGGGCGGTGGCTCGATCATCAGCCCTGCGGCTCTGACGAACCCCGACCTCGATGTCGCCCCGGTCGGGTCGGGTCCGTACCGGGCGGTCTCGGTCCGGCTCGGCGACGGCGTGACCTACGAGCGCAACCCCGGCTACTGGGATCCCGAGGCGCAGAAGTCCGCGCGCATCGAGATGACCGGCATCACGAACGACAACGCCCGACTCAGCGCGCTGCGGTCCGGCCAGGTCGACCTGATCCTCACCAAGATCGGCCAGTACGACCAGGCGTCGAAGCTCGGGGACGACTTCGGCTACTACTCCTACACGGAGACCGCCGCGCAGACCTACTCGCTGCTGCTGAACACCGCCCGGCCCGGCGTCGACCAGGTCAAGGTGCGGCAGGCGCTCAACTTCGCGATCGACCGCGACGCGCTCAACCAGGGCATCCTCAGCGACCAGTGCCGGTCGATCGCCCAGCCGATCTCGACGTACTACCCCGGCCACCTGGAGGACCCGCCCATCGCCTACACCCACGACCCGGCGCGGGCGCGACAGCTGCTCGCCGAGGCCGGGCTCCCGGGCGGTCTCGACCTGAAGGTCGCGGTCGCCTCCGGGCTCTCGCCGCAGGACCGGCTGGCCTCCGCCGTGCAGGCGCAGCTCGCGGAGGTCGGTGTCCGCGTCCAGCTCGACGCACAGGACTCCGTGCAGCTGGCGAGCCAGTGGAACGTCGGCGCTCCCTGGGACGGCTGGATGCACGTGCGCACCGCGAGCCCGACCCCGGCGATGACGCTGCGGGACAACTTCCTCACCCCGAACCGGTTCCCCGGACCGCAGGTCCCGGCTCTCCAGGAGGCCGTCAACGCGGCGTTCGACCCCAACCTGTCGCCCGAGCAGATCGACACGACGCTGCAGGACGCGTCGCGGGTGATCGTCGACCAGGCGCTGGACGTCGAGATCTGCACGGTCCCGACGCAGTTCGCGTACTCGAACCGCGTCGTCGGTGTGGACGGCATGGGGCAGGCGGGCTACACCGGCATCTTCGACCTGCGCTACGTCGGCCTCACGGCCGCGGCCTGAGCCGCCGGCGGACCGGGCCACCCACACCGGAGCCCGGTGACCGACATCGTCGGTCACCGGGCTCCGGTGCGTTCTCGGGCCGTTCGGCCGCCGGTCAGTCCTCGACCCAGTTCGTCGTGCGCTGCTTCAGCAGCTCCGCCCGCCGCCACGGGGGCAACCGCTTCGGCATCGGCAGCGGGACGGAGACCGCACCGTGCTCGTCCAGCCACGCCTGCCACACGTCGGGGTCGCCCGCGAAGGACCAGCCGACACCGGCGACGAAGCCGTACAACGTGGCGCCCTCGGGCCCCGCGACCCACGGCCCGAACACGTCGCCGTACTCGAGCATGATGTGCGAGCCCGCCCGGCACACGTGGTCGCGGCTGCGGATCTCCCCCTGGAGGATGTAGTTGATGTGGTCGCCGTGGTGGCCGTGCTCGGGGGAGAGGGCACCCGGCTCCCAGTTGTTCCAGAACGCCAGGTAGCGGGGCGAGAGCTCGATCCACTTCTCCCAGATCGACGCCGTATGGCCGTCCTCGAACCGGAACCGGGCCATCTCCTCGGCGGGGACGTCGTCGATGTGCGTGATGCGGGGTCCGCCTTGCATGGGTCTCTCCTCGACAGGCTTCTGCGTGCAGGACGGAGGAGGGGCCGGGCCGATGACTCGGCCCGGCCCCTCCTCGGTTCTCGTGCTCAGGCGGTGGTGACCTCGATGGCGAACCACGGGCACGCCGTCTCGGTCATGTCCAGGTCGGCCCTGCGACCCTCGAACTCGGCGTCGTCCCGGATCCACGCCCGGCTCTCGACCAGCTCGTAGACCTCACCCAGACGGTCCCGGCAGACCCCCGCGCCGCTGCACAGCTCGTGGTCGACGCGGACGGTGAGCCCGTCCACGGTGCGTTCGGTGGAGCGGGTCATCACTGCCCGCCTCGCACCGGCTGGTCGAACTCCACCGACAGGCCGAGCCACCCGCGGAAGACCGGCCCGGGGAACTGGGTCGGCGTGGTCGCGTCCGAGACCCGCAGGTTGGGCAGGCGGGTGTAGAGCGCCTTCAGTGCGACCTGGGCCTCCAACCGCGCCAGGTTCGCCCCGATGCAGTGGTGGATCCCGTAGCCGAAGCCCAGGTGGGAGGGCAGCTTGGACCAGTCGCGGTCGGCGATGAACTCGTCGGGCCGGTCGTACTGCTCCGGGTCGTGGCTCGCCGCGGAATAGCTGCTGTAGACCTTGTCGCCCTCGCGCACGGCGGGGCAGCCCTGGATGGAGTCGGTCGTGGTGGACCGGCGGAAGAGGCCGAGGATCGGGCCGTCGTAGCGCAGGCCCTCCTCCACGACCGAGTCGACGTACCGGTCGATGTCGGAGAGGAAGAGCGCCTTCTGCTCCGGGAACCGGTCGAGGGCGTGGATGATGTTGCCGACGAGCGCGGTGGTGGTCGTGTTGCCCGCCGAGACCAGCAGGCGCACCATCCCGGCGACCTCCTTGTCGGTGAACCGGTCGCCGTTCACCTCGGCGAAGCAGAGCGCCGCGAGCAGGTCGTCGGTCACGAGGCCGCCGCGTTCGCGGCGCTGGGCGACGCGCAGCTCGATCTGGTCCCGGAACTCCCGCACGACGGGCCCGTACTTCTCCGGGTTGCTCGTCAGCAGCTCACTGGCCTCGGAGCCCGCCATGAACAGCTCCCGGTCCTCCTCGGGGATGCCGAAGAGCTGACCGATGATCTCCGCGGGGAACGGCTTGCCGAAGGCGGTGAGGTAGTCGACCGGCCCGGTGCTGTCCGCGAAGCCGTCGATCAGGCCGTTCACGACCTCCTCCGAGACCGCACGCCACCGCTCGACCTTGGAGGCCGACAGCGAGGCGGTCAGGAGCTTGCGGTGCCGGGTGTGGCGCGGCGGGTCGGTGAACGACAGCACCTGCTCGTCCAGCGGGAGCTCCTCGTCGCGGACGTACGAGGTGTACCAGCGGCTGGAGAACGTCGAGGTGTTCTTGAGGACCTCGCGCACACCCTTGTAGCTGGTGACCATGACGGCGTCGAGGTCCGCGGAGTGACCCACGGGGCAGCGGCCCCGGGTCTCCGCCATCGGTGCCCACGGGGCCGCGTCCTTCTCGGCCGCGGGCGAGTAGGTCGTCCCTTCGAGCCTGGGGTGCGCGTCGTGCTCGATCGACATGGGGTCCCTTCCACCGGCCGCACTGCCGAGAACGTGGCGCAGGACCCGAAGCCCCGCTGCCCGGTACTCAATCAGTGACTTCTATTCGGCATCGAGGTTAGGGTCATCGGCGGTGCGCGTCAACGTCGAAAAGGGCGTGAGACCTGCGAAACCCCCCGGTCCGCGCCACGGTGACCGTGCCGCGGAGCGCCGTCGCCCGAGAGTGGCGCGGTGGGAGATCCGGTTACTCCTCTCGGAGAACCGGGGGAGTGGCGGCCCGTTCGCCGGCCTCGGTGGAGTGGTCGAACAACCGTCGCGCCGCCTCGTCGCCGTCCAGGTCGCCCGCGGCGGCACGGCGAACCCGCCGTCCTCCGTCCCAGCGCCGCGACGGCGGGTGCGTCGCCCGCGTCGGCGGCGGGCCCGTACCGGGCGAGCACCTGGGCGATCGCGGCGGCGTCCTCGAGCGCGTCGACCCGGTCCGCCAGCGCGGCGACCGTCGTCCTGAGGAGGTGGAGCTCGGCATCGCGGCCGGCGGGATCGTCCGTCATCGACGACTCCGGTTCTCGGTATAGCGGTATCGGTATCGGGGCGGTTCGGCGGGCCCGTAGCGCAGGGGATCGCGGCCATGGGTGTCTCGACGTGCCAGGACGTCGAGCGGCCGGACATCGACTCTTCCGCGGTGAGGATATCTCGCATACTCTTCTCTGCGGTAGGCGGTGCGGCCACGACCCGGGGGTACGGCGGCCGAGGTCGACCGTTCGGCCCGACACCCCGCGCACGAGGTCGAGGAGAGGTGCCCAGATGGGTCGCGTGGAGGGCAAGGTCGTCCTGGTCACCGGGGTGGCCCGGGGGCGGGGCCGGGCGCACGCCCTCCGGTTCGCGGAGGAGGGTGCCGACATCGTCGGAGTCGACGCCGCGCTGCCGTTCCTGGTCGACGGCGGGTCCATCGTCGCGACCGGTTCGGTCGCGCGTCTCCTGCCCGGCACGCAGTCGGCCTTCTGATCTCCCACCGATCCCGAACCACCCACCCACGCGCGGTCGCGCGCCGGTCGAGCCGGGGCTCCTCGACCGTGATCCCGATGAGCGGTTCCTCCGTTCCCGCAGCGCGCCGCGCCGCGGGCCGGAGGGTTGTCCCGGTCCACCCGAGCGAGCTGGAGCGATCTCAGTGACGAGACCACGAACGAGACGACTGATCATGAGCGCGGCCCTGGTCGCCGCGCTCGCGTTGGCGGGCTGCGGTGGCGGTGGCGCCGCCGATCCCGCCCAGGGCGGGGGCGGCGGTGAGGAGGACCGCGCCGCGACCCTGCGGGTCGGCTGGGTCGTCGCCGCCGGGCCGCTGGACCCGCACACGGCGGCATCGTCCCTCGCGCAGCTGCCCTATGTGTTCCCGGTCTACGACCGGTTGCTGCAGGTCGTGGCCGGTCGCGAGCTGAAGCCGATGGTGGCGTCGGCCTGGAGGTTCGCCGACGACGGCCTCTCGGTCACCTTCACCCTGCGCAACGACGTGAAGTTCCACGACGGCACCCCGGTCGACGCCGCCGCCGTGGCGGCGAGCCTGAACCGGGCGAAGACCCTGCCCGCGTCGACCGTCCGTGGTCAGCTCGAGATGGTCAAGGAGGTGGTGGTGGTCGACCCGCAGACCCTGCGCATCGACACCTCCCGCCCGGCCGCGGACCTCCCGTACGTCCTCGCGTCCCCCGTCGGGTCGATCATCAACCCGGCCGCCCTGAACAACACCGACCTCGACCGCGTGCCCGCGGGCTCCGGGCCGTACACCGTCGTCGACCTCAAGCTCGGGGACCGGGTCGTGTACGAGCGGGCGCCGGGCTACTGGGACCCCGAGGCGCAGAAGGTCGCCCGGATCGAGCTGCGGGGGATCCCGAACGACAACGCCCGGTTCTCCGCGCTCCGCTCCGGTGAGCTCGACGTCGTCCAGACGCTGGGCACCGAGGGGGCGCAGCTGGCCGGGTTGGGCGACGAGTTCGACTTCTACCCCACGCCCGCCGCGCAGGAGTACTCCCTGTTCCTCAACACCGACCGGCCGAACATCGACAAGGCGCTCGTGCGCCAGGCGTTGAACTGGGCGGTCGACCGCGAGGCGATCAACCAGGGCATCTTCGACGGGCAGTGCGCGCCGACCGGCCAGCCGCTCACCGCGGTCTACGCGGGGCAGGGCCATCTCGAGTCGCCGCCGATCGCGTACGGCCACGACCCGGAGCAGGCGCGCAGGCTGCTCGCCCAGGCAGGCCTGCCCGACGGCTTCGAGCTGCGGGTGATGGCGCCGGCCGGGCTCTCCGCCCAGATCGACATCGCCACCGCGTTGCAGGCCCAGCTCGCCGAGGTCGGCGTGCGGCTGGTGATCGAGCCCATCGACCCGGTGCAGGCCCGTGGCGAGTGGAAGTCCGGGACGCAGTACGACGGGTACGTCCACACCCGGACCGCCAACCCCACCGGGGCGCTCACTCTGCGGGGGACCTATCTGCAGGCCTCCAGCTTCCCGGGACAGCTGCCCGCGGGCTTCGCCGACGCGGTGAACTCCGCGTTCGACCCCACGCTCGGCGACGAGCAGGTGGCCCAGGTCCTGGAGAACGCGTCGGCGATCGCGGTGAACGAGGCGTTCGACCTGTACCTCTGCGCCAACCAGCCGGGCTACGTGGCGACCGACCGCGTCGTCGGCGTGGGCTCGATGGGGCAGACCGACTTCCAGGGCGTGTTCGACCTGCGTTACGTCGGGGTCCTGCGGTAACGAGCGGACGCCGACCCGGTCCGGTCCCGCGGAGCTCCGCGGGACCGGACCCCCGCGTCTTCTCAGGTGACGGCGCCCGCGTCCTTCAGCTCGGCGATCCGCTCCCAGCTCAGCCCCACCTCGAGCAGCAGCTCCTCGGTGTGCTCGCCCAGCTCGGGGGCGGGTGTCGGGTGCGGCCGCACCCCGTCGAACTGGATGGGCGGGGTCGTCACCTCGAGGGTGCGCTCGTCGCCCAGGTCGAGGGTGGCGGCGTAGCCGTTGGCCCGGACCTGCGGGTCGGCGACGACCTCGGCCGGGCTCTGCACCACGCCCCACACGCCGCGCTGCTGGGAGAGCACCGCCTGCCACTCCGCGAGCGGTCGGCCTGCGAACAGCGCCTCCAGCTCGAGCACACAGGCTGCGCTGTTCTGCTTGCGGTCCGCGGCGGTCGCGAAGCGCTCGTCCTTCGCGAGGTCGGGCCGACCGACGGTCTCCATCAACGGTGCCCAGAAGCGGTCGGACTCCAGCATGACGAGGGTGACGTGCCGCCCGTCGGACGTGGCGTAGGTGTTCGACAGCGGGTTGGTCGGGCTGTCGTGCGAGGCCCGGGGCACCGCGTCGATGCCGAAGAGCCCGGTCGCAGCGATGTGCGGCGCGATCGACCAGACGGCGGCTCCGAGCAGGCTGGTGTCGACTACCGGCGCGTGGCCGGTGCGTTCGCGTTCGAACAGCGCGCCGGTGATGCCGCCCGCGGTGTACAGCCCCGCCTGCAGGTCGCCGAACGCGCCACCGGGCATCGCGGGCGGGATGGCACCGGGTGTCGTCGAGGACAGGTACGCGAGGCCGCCGCGCGACCAGTAGGAGGCGAAGTCGAAGCCGCCCACGTCGGACTCGTCGCCCGCGGGGCCGAGGCCGCTGCCCCGGGCGTACACCAGCCGCGGGTTGACCTTCCTGAGGTCCTCCACCTCGACCTTCAGCTTGCGCCGCACGCCGGGGAGGTAGTTCGTGAGGAAGACGTCCGCCTGCGCGACGAGCTGCAGGAACACCTCGTAGGCCTCGGGCTTGGTGAGGTCCAGCCCGACACTCTTCTTGCCGCGGCTCATCAGCTGGAACATGAAGCCGACCTCGTCGACGCCGCCGGAGCTCAGCCCGGACAGGACGAGGCCTCGCATGGGGTCGCCGTGTGCCGGGTGCTCCACCTTCACGACCTCGGCGCCCCAGTCGGCCAGCACGACGCCTGCCGAGGGCACGTAGCCCCACGTCGCGAGCTCGACGACGCGCACGCCGTCCAACACCTTCGTCATTGATCACCATCCGCTTGGTTCGGGCTGCGGACACCGTGTGGACCGCCGGCCACGTAGACGTATATGAGGTTATCTGTTTCGATGGACGAGTCGAGTACCGTTCGGCGCGCGGGCGGCATCTCAGCACGTCGGAAGCCGGTTGACGCAGTCTCGGCCGACATGGAGGTCGGGTGGATCTGCAAATCAGTGGCAGGATTACACAGGTCGGCGGCGGGAGTAGGGCATCGGACGAGCCGTCGCGCACGACCTGGCCCGCGAGGGGGTACGGGTCGCGGTCGTGGCCCGGTCGCGGGGGAGGCGTTCGGCGACCCGGACAGCGTGGTCCGGACGCGGTGGGGGACGAGGAGGAGCGGGTGGCGGAGCCGACGGGTGCGCGGATCAGGGTCGGCGTCGTGGGCGTGGGCTGGGGTGCGCTCGTGCACGTCCCCGCGTTCCGCGCGGTCCCGGAGTTCGAGGTCGTGGGCCTGTGCGCGCGCAGCCGCAGCCGCCTGGACCCGGTCGCCGAGAGGTTCGGGATCACCGACCTGTCGACGGACTGGGAGTCCTTCGTCCGGCGTGACGACCTCGACCTGGTCGTCGTCGCGACCCCGGCGAGCACGCACAGGGACATGGCCGTCGCGGCCCTGGAGAGCGGACACCACGTCCTGTGCGAGAAGCCGCTGGCGACGACGGCCGCCGAGGCCGCGGAGATGGCGGCGGCCGCGGCCCGCAGCCGGAGGGCCACCGCGACCTGCTTCGAGCTGACCTGGACCGCGGACCGGCTGCCGGTGACCGACCTGGTCGCCGGAGGGTTCCTCGGTGAGCCCTACTTCGTCCGGCTCGCCCAGAGCGGGGCGTACTGGCACCCCACGCACAAGGCGCAGAACGCGTGGATGTACGACCTCGAGGCAGGCGGTGGGTACCTCAACGGCATGGTCGTGCACGACATCGACTGGGTCTGCCGCATGTTCGGGGAGCCGCGCGCCCTCTGCGCCGACGTCCGCTCCTCGATCGACGAGGTGACGTTGCGAGACGGCAGCACCGTCCCCGTCACCGGCGACGACACGTCCGTCGTCCTGTTGCGCATGGAGTCCGGCGCGCTGGTGGAGCTCTCGAGCTCGGTGGTCGGAGCGCACACTGCGGGCTGGCGGTTCGAGGCCTTCGGCCGGGAGGGCACCATCGTCAGCACCGGCGGCCGCGGACCGAGGTCGTTGCGGGTCGGTGCGGCAGGCGACCCCGAGGGGCTGGTCGATCCCCGGGTCTCCGAGCGGGTCGCCAGGAGCGGCGTGGCCTGGGAGGAGCGCGGCGCGACGGCGATGGCCAAGGCGCAGGCGCTGATGCTCGAGGACTGGTTGCCCGCGTTCGGCGGCGAGCCGACGCGGGTGCCGACTTTTCACGACGGGTGGCGCGCCCAACGCGTCATCGAGGCGGCACGCGAGTCGTCCGCGGGCGCGGGATGGGTGGAGATCTGATGGAGGAGAACACGATGTCGGTGGTGCAGTCGGAGTCCCAGCCGGGCGTGACGGGGGAGCCCGCCGTGGCGTGGCCCGGCCCGCTCACCTTCGTCGGGCCGGGCAAGATGGGCGGCCCGATGGTGCGCCTGCTCCTCCGCGCAGGTGCGCCGCTCACCGTCCTCGCCCGTCGACCCGAGGTCAGGGACGAGTTCGCGGAGCTGGGCGCGCGGACGGCCTCGACGCTCGAGGAGGCCGTCGACGGGGCCGCCGTCGTCATGGCGTGCCTCTTCGACGAGCCGCAGCTGAACGAGGTCGTGCTCGGCGACGGTGGGCTGGTGCGGCTGGCGGCACCGGGCACCGTGCTGGTGTCGCACACGACGACGGGTCTGGTCACGCTGGGGCGGATCGAGGAGGCGGCGCGGGAGCGGGGACAGTCCCTGGTGGACGCCCCGGTCAGCGGGGCGGCCGAGGAGATCGAGGACGGCAGGCTCACGATCCTCGCGGGCGGCGAGCCGGAGGTGGTCGAGCGGGTGCTGCCGGTGCTCTCCGCCTACAGCACCGTCGTCCGCACGGGCGGTGTCGGCACCGCGAGCCGCGCCAAGCTCGTCAACAACCTGCTCTTCACCGCGAACGTGCAGCTGGTCGCCGCGGCGGCGGAGCTGGGCAGGGCGCTGGGCATCGAGGACGCCGGTCTGCTGGCCGCCCTGTCGCGCTGCAGCGGCGGCAGCGAGGCCGTCCGGCACATGGTGGCCGCCGGAAGGACCCCCGAGGAGTTCGGCGCGCGGGCGTCGCGCTACCTGAGGAAGGACGTGCTCGCGGCCCTCGCGGCCGCCGCGGAGCTGGGCGCGGACGCCGCCCTCCTCGAGCGCGTGGCGCGCACCGGCCCGATCGACATGGTCGGGTCGGCCACCGAGGTCTGACCCGGGTTCTCCTGACGACGTGTCTCCGTACCGCGACCGGTGCGGGAGACGGGTCTCAGGCGTCTACGGGGAAGCGGGCGCCTCGTCGGCCCAGGTCAGCGCAGCGTCCAGCCGCTGCGCGGCACCGAGGCGCGGTCGACCTGGGCGGTGCCGATCGGGTTGCCGATCTGGGTGTAGGAGAGCCCGGTCGCGAGGCCCTGCGAGCGCGTGGAGTCGAGCGACTCCCAGATCGCCCGGACCGTGCCCTGGACCGCCGCTGGGGGCCGCACGGCGATGAGGCGGGCGATCTCGTCGGCGCGGTCCCAGAGGCGGTCGCGGGCGACGACCTCGCTCACCAGACCGATCTGGAGCGCGCGCTCGGCGGAGACCCGCTCGTCGAGGCCCAGCAGGGCGATCCGGAGCGTCTCGCCGAGGGGGATGCGCCGGGCGAGCCCGATGGGCTCCAGCGCCGCGACCATCCCGTAGGTCACGTGGGGGTCGAAGAACGTCGCGTCGTCGGAGCAGATGACGATGTCCGACTCGTTGATCCAGTAGAAGGCGCCGCCCGCCGCCATCCCGTGCACGGCACAGACGACGGGCTTCCAGACGCGGTTCAGCTTCGGGGAGAGCTGCTCACCGGGATCGCCCTGGGCCCAGACGTTCGCGGGCTTGTCGCGGCCCTGCTTGACGTCCAGGCCCGTGCTGAACGCCCGGTCGCCCGCGGCCCGCAGGACCACGACGTGGACCTCGTCGTCGGCCTTGACCTCGGCCCAGACGGCCGCGAAGTCGTCCAGCATGGACTGGTTGAAACTGTTGAGCGCGTCGGGCCGGTTCAGCGTCACCGTCGCGACGTTGTCCTTCACCTCGTAGAGCACGGTCGTCGGTTCCATCTGCATCCTCCACGTCGAGACCCCGGAAAACAGTAACCTAGTCATCGACTGCTGCCCCTGGAACACTGCGGACGTATGATAGGCATCCTGAAATCATCGGCGAGGGGAGGTTCATGACGACGTCCGGTGTCGACGCGGCTCCCGAGTCCCCCGACGTCCCTCCCACCGACGGCCCCACCACGCGCCTGGCCGCGCAGGTGGCGCAGCGGATCGAGGCGGACGTCGTCCGGCGCCGGTGGCCGGTCGGGGACCTCCTGGGTTCCGAACAGGAGCTGCGCGAGCGCTACGGCGTGAGCCGCCCGGTCCTGCGGGAGGCCGTCCGCCTCGTGGAGCACCACCAGGTCGGACGCATGCGTCGCGGGCCGAACGGTGGCCTGCTCGTCTGCGCCCCGGACGCGCTGCCCGCCACCCGCGCGCTGGTCGTCTACCTGGAGTACATCGGCCTGAGCGTCGACGACCTCGTGCAGGCGCGTCGGCTGCTCGAGCCGCTCGCGGCCTCGCTGGCGGCGGAGCGGATCACCGAGGCGGGCATCGCCCGGCTGCGCCACCGGCTCGTCGACGAGGTGCACCGGGCGGACGAGCCGGGCGTCTACGCCCAGGACGAGCTGCACGTGGTGCTCGGCGAGCTGACGGGCAACCCCGCGCTGCACCTGTTCATCGACGTGCTCATGCGACTCACCTCCCGCTACGTGCACTCCGTCGGCCGGGTGCCGCGGGCGGAGGTCGCCGCGGGCAAGGTCCGGTCGCAGACGATCCACGCGGAGCTGGTGGACGCCGTCGTCGCGGGCGACGCAGGCAGGGCCGAGGCGACCATGACCCGCCACATCGACCAGGTGAGCGCCTGGTTGTCGACCAACCGGCGGCCGCGGCGCGGCGCGGCGGGCCGCCGACCCGCCCGCATGGTCGAGGTCCCCGGCGCGAAGCTCGCGGAGGTCGTCACCGCGCAGATCCACGACGAGATCTCCCGCCTGGGCTGGCCGATCGGCCAGGTGCTGGGCGCGGAGGGCGATCTCCTCGCGCGGTACGGGATCAGCAGACCGGTCCTGCGCGAGGCGGTCCGCCTGCTCGAGTACCACTCCGTCGCCCGGATGCGGCGCGGGCCGGGCGGCGGGCTCGTCGTGACCGAGCCCGACCCGACGGCGAGCATCGACACGATGGCCCTCTACCTGGACTACCGGGGGGTCACACCGAGCCACCTCCGCGTGGTGCGCGACGCGATCGAGCTCGGTTGCCTCGGAGCGGTGCTGGCCCGGCGCGACGATCCCGAGGTGGCGAGCGTGCTGAGGGCCGCGCTCGCGCGCAGCGGTGAGCCGACCGCGCCGGGTCGCACGGGGGCCGACCACTTCCACACGGCCCTCGTCGACCTCTCCGGCAACCCTGTGCTGGGCCTGTTCCTCCGCATCCTGACCGAGCTGTGGAACCGCCACACCGCCGCCAAGTCGAGGCCGCCGTTGGGCGAGGCCGACGCCGTCAGGACCGTGGAGACCCAGCATGGCGGGATCCTCGACGCGCTGCTCGCGGGCGACGACGGGGTGGCGCGCCACCGGCTCCGCCGCCATCTCGAGGCCTTGACGGCCTGGTACGACTGACACCGGCGCCGAGGAGTAGGACACAAGTAGTATCCTCTTTAGCGAGCACGTCGTACACTGATCTCGAACCGCTGGCGACCGTGACGGATCCGCCCGGGGGCAGCCGCGTGTCGTGACCGCCCCGGGGGGAGGAGCGGAATCCAGCAGGTGAACCTGCCTCTGCCCGCCGGGACGGTTGTCGGCGGACGCGTCGGCGCGTCCGGCTCGCCTACGACCACGGCCGGGAGTCCCACCGTGGGCGTCGGAAGGAATGAGCTGACGACATGACCGAATCAGTGTACGTAGAGCCGGATACGGGGGAGTCGTCCACCGCGGACGCCCCCGCCGGCGGGGCTGCGGTCGGCGTCCGCGACCGTCTGGCCGAGCTGCTGCGCGCCGCCCCGGACGACGCCGAGGCGATCGAGCACGACGGTGTGTGGTGGACGTGGGGCCGGGTCCGGTCCTGCGCGGCCGCGCTCGACGAGGCGCTCACCGCCGCGGGCGTGGGCGTCGACGGCAGGGTCGGGATCGTGCTCGAGAACCGGCCCGAGTTCGTGGCGGCCGTGGCCTCGGTGCTCGCGGCGGGGCGGTGCGTGGTCACCCTCAGCCCGCTGCAGCCCGCGGCGC
>NZ_JACBXB010000499.1 GCF_013870575.1 Pseudonocardia pini | reverse complement strand
CACCGGCGCGCGGACGCTGCGCCGCGGCCGGGCCGCGAGCGGGTTCGTCTACGGCTACTTCCCGATGTCGGGCACGGGGTACGAGTGGTTCTTCACCCCGGGCACGACGGCGGGGATCATCCCCACGAACGCGGGCCTGGCCTGCGTCTGGGCCGGGATGCCCGCCGGGGAGTTCCACCCCCGGCTCGACGAGCTGCTCGCCGGGACCCTCGACCGCCTGGGGATCCGGGTCGGCGAGCGGCAGGGCAGGCTGCGCGGGTTCCCGGGTGCGCCCGCGGTGCTGCGCGAGCCCAGCGGGCCGGGCTGGGCACTGGTCGGCGACGCGGGGTTCCTCAAGGACCCGCTCACCGCCCACGGCATCACCGACGCCCTGCGGGACGCCGAGCTGGTGGCGCGCACGGTCGCGTACGGCGCCGATCACAGCGGCGCCCGCGACCGGTTGTCGCGCATGCTCTTCTCCGTCGCCGAGGAGGTGGCGGGCTACCGCTGGGGGCTGCCCGAGATCCGGGCGCTGCACCTGGCGGAGAGCGCGGCGGGGCGGGCCGAGGTGCGGCTCCTGCGGGGGCTCGACGCTCCTGAGGCGGTGGCGGCATGACCGGCGAGGCGCGATCCGCCGTCGTCGGCGGGACGGAGGCGCTGCCGTCCGACCGCGACCGGCTGCTGCTGGCGCTCGCGGAGCTGGCCGCCTACGGGATCGCCGCGGAGGAGTCCCTCCTCGGCACCCCGGACCAGGCCCGCGAGGACCTCCTGGTCCGCCTCTGGACCCGCGCACCCCGCGCCCTGGGCTCCTACGCCTTCTGGACGCGCTCCGCCGAGTCGAGCTTCGACCCCACCGGCACCCTCCGCACCCCACTTCCGCTCCACACCAGCGACGACGTGGCGGAGCCTGCGGAGTTCGTCCTCCACCGCGCCGGCTTCACGGTGCACCGGACCGCACACCGCCTGGAGGTGACCCACCCCTGAACCTCGTTGCCCGACCGGCACTCTCGCTCAGACGTCGTGAGCGAGGGTGCCGTTTCGTGTGTGGGGGTGACCGCCCGGCAGCGCGCCGGGCGGGACCGCCCGCCGGGGACGACGCGCGGAGGGGCCGCCCGGACTGCGCGTCCGCGGCCCTGGGGTCGGCCGCGGTGCACGAGAGCCCAAGATCGTCGGATGGGCGGCGGAAGCCGCGCTGAGCGCGGGTTCTGCTCCACATTCGGTGGTCATGACGCCCGTAAGGTGCGACTCGCGGGCTGTGAGAGGACGACTCGCGGAAGGGCGCGGACCCACAGGCGCCGTTCGGACTGCGCCGGTCCGCGGTCCTGGGGAAGCGGCGATCCGGATCCGGGCCGCCACCCCCGTACCCTCGGCGCCGTGGAACCGGGCGAGCGGAGTGTGAAGTACCGCCTGCTCAGGCTCGGGTTGCGGGGTGGCAACCGGGTCCTGCGCTGGGCGTTGGAGCACGAGGTGGCCCCCGCCGCGTTCGCCCTGCTGGAGACCACCGGGCGGCGTACCGGTCTGCCGCGGCGGACCCCCGTCGGGAACGGTCTGGCGGGCGACACGTTCTGGCTCGTCGCCGCCCACGGCGCCCAGGCCGACTTCGTGCGCAACCTCCACGCGCACCCGGCGGTGCGCGTGAAGGTCGGCACGGTATGGCGCAGCGGCACGGCCACGCTGCTCCCCGAGGACGACACCGACCTGCGCTCCCGCACGCTGCCCTACCCGTGGGACGCGGCGATCGGCCGGGCGATCGCCACGACACCCCTGACCGTCCGGATCGACCTGGAGCCGCGCGGGTAGGCCCTCAGGCGGCCAGCAGGCGGGACCCCGACCGTTCCGCGATGACCGACGCCAGGTGCTCCGCGTCCGCGCCGACGCCGTCGAGGAAGCTCGACGAGCGGCGGTACTGCCAGCGCAGGCCGAGGAGGTAGAGGCCCGCGGCGGGCGTCACGCCCCGGCGGTGCACGATCTCGCCGTCGACGCCCTGCACGGGCGCCTCGATCCAGCCGTGGTCGCGGCCGAAGCCGGTGGCCCACACGACGGTCTGCACCGGCGCGGGGGCCGACGCCGCGACCGTCGCCGCGGCAGAGGGAGCGGCCGGAGCCACCGCGAGACCGGTCCGCTCCACGAACGCGTCGACGGAGCGACGGAAGCGGACGGCGTTCTCCTCGGCGACGGCGACGTTCGCGGCGAGGTCCGCGGCGAAGCGCGGCACGCCACCGTCGAACCCGAGCAGGCGCCCGTGTGCCCGCACCCCCTCCGCCACGAGCCGCGGCACGTCGAGGTCCCGCGTCCCGCCGGTGAGCACCGCGTTCGGGGTCTTCCCGGGCGGCCCGGGCAGGGTGTCGACGGTGCGGTCCAGCATCCCGAGCCGCTCCATCCAGTCGTAGGCGTCGAGCCCGCGGTAGCGCCGCGGCAGCGCCTTGTGCCTGCCCACGGCCAGGTGCACCTCGCGTCCCGCCCGAGCGAGCTCCAGGGCGATCTGCTGCCCCGAGGGCCCCGCCCCGACCACCAGCACCGGACCGGCGGGCAGCTGTGCGGGGTTGCGGTAGTCCGCCGTGTGCAGGCCGACGACACCCGCAGGCAGCGGCATCGCGGGCACCCGGGGGCGGGCGAGGTCCCCGGTCGCGACGACGACGTTCGGCGCCTCGACCCGACCCGCGTCGGTCACGAGCCGCCAGCCCCCGGCCACCCGGTACAGCCGCCGCACCGTCACGCCGGTGCGGACCGGCGCCCGGAACGAGCGCGCGTAGTCCTCCAGGTAGCGCGCCACCTCCGCCCCGGTCATGAACCCGCCGGGATCGGGGCCCGAGTAGTGCCAGCCGGGCAGCCGGGTCTGCCAGTTGGGGCTGAGCAGGGTGAACGAGTCCCAGCGCCTGCTCCGCCAGCTGTCGGCGATCCCGGCGCGGTCCAGCACCACGTGCTCGAGGCCCCGGTCGGTGAGGCAGCGGCTCATCGCGAGCCCGGCCTGCCCCGCCCCGACGACGACGGTTCCGACGGTCATGGTTCCTCCAGGGGTGTTCGGTGTGCCCCGAACGCTAGGAATCGCGGACCCCGCCCGGCATCGGTGGCACCTGCCCATCTCGCGCCCGAGATGGGCAACGCCTACCGATGCCCACCCTCCGCGCGCGCTCGTAGCGTCTCGCCACGACGACCCGCGAGGAGCGAGAACATGGACCACGACCCCGTGCGCACGGCCCCACGGGTCGGGGCGGCCGCGAGCCGCTCCCGACTGGTGACCCGGCGCGACATCGCGCTGTTCACCGAGATCTCCGGTGACCGCAACCCGCTGCACTACGACGAGGAGCGCGCCGCCGCCTCCCGCTTCGGCGGGATCGTGGTGCAGGGCGGGGTGACGACGGCGGTGCTCAACGCCGTCGTCGCCGAGGAGCTGCCCGGCCCCGGTTCGGTGTTCCTGCAGCTCGACGTGCGGTTCCTCGCCCCGGTCCGGCCCGGCGACGTGATCACCGGGACGGTCGAGGTGACCTCCGCCCGCGAGGACAAGCCGGTCACCGGGCTGGCGGTCCGGGTGACCCGGGACGACGGCGTGGTGGCCGTCGAGGGCACCGCCGTCTGCTGGACCGAGCCCCTGGCGGGCCGGTGACCGCCCTCGTCCCCGACCCCACGGCCACGCTCACCGAGACCCGCGTGGCGCTGGCCCGCTTCGCCGCCCTGGTCCGCCGGATCGGCCCGGCGGACCCGACGGCCGTCGGGACCTGGTCGGTCCGAGACGTGGCGGCCCACGTCGCCGAGAGCATGGACCTCTACACCGGGCTGCTCGCCGGGGAGCCGTCCCCGGCGAGCAGCCTCGCCGAGACCGCCGCCATGAGCGCCGCCGCGATCGCCACGGTCACCGACCGCGAGCCCGAGGCGCTGGCCCGCGCGGTCGAGACCGCCGCGAGCCGCTACCTCGCCGCCGCGGGAGCCGCGACGGACCCGGTCGGCTGGCACGGCGGCCTGCCGCTGCCGGTGTCCTCGCTGCTGGGCCTCACCCTCGGCGAGGCGCTGGTGCACGGCCGGGACGTCGCCCGCGCGCTCGGCGTGCCGTGGGAGATCCCGCCCGCCGCCGCCCACACCGTGCTGCTGGGGATCCTGCCGGTGATCCCGCTGTCCGTGGACCGCGCGGCGACGGCCGGGGTGCACGCCCGCTTCGACGTCCGGCTGCGT
>NZ_JACBXB010000498.1 GCF_013870575.1 Pseudonocardia pini | reverse complement strand
GTCCGCGGTGGCGGAGAGCCGCTCCCCGTCCCGCATGGCCTGGAACGACCCGAAGTCCAGCCCCGCGCAGAAGTCCGGACCCTCACCCGAGAGCACCACGGCACGCAGCCCGGGCTCGGCGGCCAGGCCCTCGCCGGTCCGGACCAGCGCGGCGAACATCGCCGGGTCCAGGGCGTTGCGCTTCTCCGGCCGGGCCAGCCGCACGTCCGCGACCCCCGCCGTGATCGTGACGGTCACCCGCTGTTCGGGCATCGTGCTTACCTCCCCGTGAACCGGGCGGGCCGCCGCTGCAGGAACGCGGCGACCCCCTCGGCGTGGTCCTCTGACGCGAAACACTCTGTCAGCGCGTCCCGCGTGGCGCCGACGTGGTCGGCCATGGTCGTCCCGGCCCCCGAGAGGACCAGCTGCTTGGTGCGCGACAGCGCGAAGGGCGACGCGGTGGCGATCCGCTCGGCGAGCTCCCGCGCGGCCTTGCCCAGCTCCTCCGACGGGTGCACACCGGCCGCGAAACCCGTGGCCACCGCCTCGTCCGCGCCCAGGTCGTCCCCGGTGTAGAGCAGCCACAGGGCCGCGGGGGTGCCGATCTGGCGGGGGAGCAGCCAGGTGCCCGCCCCGGTGTCCGAGACCAGCCCGCGGTGCACGAAGTTCCAGCGGAACCGCGCCCGCGGCGAGACGAGCCGGATGTCGGCCTGGGTCGCGAACTCCGCACCCATCCCGACGGCCATCCCGTCGACCGCGCAGACGACCGGCTTCGGGCACTCCATCAGCGCCGGGACGCCTCGCTGTCGGCCCCCGCCGCGGTCGTCGGGCGAGCGGCTCGCCAGGTCCGCGAGGTCGATGCCGGCGCAGAAGCTGCCGGGCACGCCTGTGACCAAGAGCACGCCTACTTCGGGATCCGCCCCCGCGGCGTCGATGCGGTCGGTGAACTCGGCCAGCATCGCGTAGGTCATCGCGCCCTTCTTGGCCGGGCGGTCGATCGTCAGCGTGGCCACTCCCGACGCCACCTCGTAGCGGATCTCTTCCATGCGACCCCTTCCGTCGGCCCCGTTGCCGGTGTCATCCTAGCTGAACGATCGTTAAGGAGGACTCGTGGATTTCGCGCTGCCGGTGGAGTTGACCCAGAAGCTCGAGGAGATTGACGCGTTCATCGAGCGGGAGATCGTGCCGCTGCAGGCGCAGGACGACAACGAACGCTTCTTCGACCATCGTCGGGAGTGGGCGCGCACGGACTTCGAGGCGGGTGGCACGCCGCGTCGCGAGTGGGAGGAGCTGCTGCGCGAGATGCGCCGCCGCGCCGACGCCGCGGGGTGGTTGCGGTACGCCCTGCCGAAGGAGGTGGGTGGCCAGGACGGCACCAACTTCGACATGGCGGTGATCCGGGAGCACCTGGCGCACAAGGGTCTCGGGCTGCACAACGACCTGCAGAACGAGTCGAGCGTGGTCGGGAACTTCCCGTTCGCCCACATGCTGCTCGCCTTCGCCACCGAGGAGCAGAAGGACGAGTACCTGGAGCCGATGCTGACCGGGAGGGCCCGGATCGGGTTCGGGCTGACCGAGCCCGACCACGGCTCGGACGCGACGTGGATGGAGACCAACGCGGTCCGCGACGGCGACGACTGGATCATCAACGGGGCCAAGCGGTGGAACTCGGGGATGCACTCGGCGACCCACGACGTGGTGTTCGCCCGGACCAGCGGCGAGGCCGGGGACGGGCGGGGGATCACAGCGTTCTTCGTGCCCACGGACACGCCGGGGTTCTCGGTGGACTTCCACTGGTGGACGTTGAACATGCCCACCGACCACGCCGAGGTGACGATCACCGACGTGCGCGTGCCGAACTCGGCGATCTTCGGTGAGGAGGGCATGGGGTTGGCGGTCGCGCAGACCTTCGTGCACGAGAACCGGATCCGCCAGGCCGCGTCGGGGGTGGGTGCGGGGCAGTTCTGCATCGACCGGGCGGTGGCCTACGCGCGGGAGCGGGTGACGTTCGGGGCGCCGCTGGCGACCCGGCAGGCGATCCAGTGGCCGTTGGTGGAGCTGCAGACCGAGGCGGAGATGCTGCGCGGGCTGGTGCGCAAGACCGCGTGGGAGCTGGACCGGGTGCCGCACATGGAGATCAGCGACAAGGTCTCGATGTGCAACTACCGGGCGAACCGGTTCGTGTGCGAGGCGGCGGACCGGGCGATGCAGGTCCACGGTGGGCTGGGGTACTCGCGGCACACGCCGTTCGAGCACATCTACCGCCACCACCGCCGCTACCGGATCACCGAGGGCGCGGAGGAGATCCAGATGCGCAAGGTCGCCGGCTACCTGTTCGGCTTCGCAGGCCCGAACAAGGTGCGCTGAGGCCGTGCTCGAGCCCGGACCGGTAGTCTCGCCGCACGTCGGGAGGCCTTCCGGCGCAACGGAGGAGGGGACGACCGGTGGCAGGACGCCCGAGTGCCGCGCCGGGCGACGCAGTGATCATCGAGGCGTCGATCGCCACGATGGCGCAGCACGGCTACCACGGAACCTCCGTGCGGGACATCGCGCTGCGGGCCGGACTCTCGCCCGCGGCGCTGTACCACCACTTCCCGTCGAAGCAGGCCGTCCTCGCGGTGATCATGGAGCGGGGGATCGAGGCCCTGCTCGCGCGCAGTCGGGAGGCGGTGGAGCAGGCGGGGGAGGACCCCGTCGAGCAGCTGCGAGCCCTGGTGGCGGTGCAGATCCTGTTCCACCTCGAGGACCAGCGCGGCACGCTCCTGGGCACCAGCGAGCTGCGTGCGCTGGAGGAGCCGACCCGGACCCCGCACCTGGCGAAGCGGCAGGCCCAGCAGCGGCTGTTCGACGGCGTGGTGGCCGCCGGGGTGGAGAAGGGCGTGTTCCACACCCCGCTGCCCGCCGAGGCCGCGCGGGCGATCGTGGTGATGTGCACCGGCGTCGCGAGCTGGTTCTCGCCCTCGGGGTCCGCCACCCGCGAGGAGATGGTGGAGCGCTACCAGCGCCTCTCGCTGGACATGGTCGACGCCGAGTAGGCACCCCGTGACCGCGGAGCTGGCGAAGCAGCTCGCGGTCGCGCTCGCCGAGGTCCTCGGGACGGACGTCGAGGTCGCCGGGCTGCACCGGCTCACCGGCGGTGCGAGCCGCGAGACCTGGTCGTTCACCGCGAACGGGGAGCGGCTGATCCTGCGCCGCGACCCGCCCGGCACGACCGACCGCCCCCACGGGATGGTCCTCGAGGCGAGGGCGATCGCGGCCGCGGAGCGGGCGGGCGTGCCCGTGCCGCACCTGGTGGACCACGGGGCCGACCCCGCCGTCGTCGGGGCGCCGTATCTGGTCACCCGGCACGTCGACGGCGAGACGATCGCCCGGCGGCTGCTGCGTGACCCGCAGTACGCCGACGTGCGGCCCAGGCTCGCCGCGGAGCTGGGACGGGCGGTGGCGCGGGTGCACGCCATCCCGCTCGCCGAGGTCCCCGGGCTGGAGGAGCGCGAGCCGCTCACCCACCTGCGGGAGACCTACGACGCGTTGGGCGAGCCCCTGCCGTCGGTGGAGATCGCCCTGCACTGGTTGGAGCGCAACCGGCCGGACGCGGTCCCCGAGGCCGTCGTGCACGGGGACTTCCGCAACGGCAACATGATCATCTCGGCCGACGGGGTGCAGGCGGTCCTGGACTGGGAGGCCGTGCACCGCGGCGACCCGCGCGAGGACCTCGGCTGGCTCTGCGTGAAGTGCTGGCGCTTCGGCGAGGAGCCCGCCGTCGGCGGCTACGGCCCGCTCGCGGACCTCCTCGACGGCTATGCCGAGGTCGCGGGCACCCGCCCCGACCCGGCGGCCGTCCGGTGGTGGCAGGTGTACGGCACCGCGCGGTGGGCGGTCGGCTGTCGGGGGATGGCGGAGCGGCACCTCTCCGGTGCCGTCCCGTCCGTGGAGCTGATCGCGATCGGCCGCCGGGTGTGCGAGCAGGAGCACGACCTGCTGCTCGCCCTCGGGCACCCGGCGGGCGACCCCACGGTGGAGCCCGCGCCCGTGTCCGACCTGCACGGGCAGCCGACCGCCGCCCAGCTGCTGGACGCCGTCGCGATGTACCTGCGCGAGGACGTCATGCCCGGCTTCGCGTCGATGGTCGGCTCGGAGGGCCTCGCCTCCGCGGGCCGCCTGAGCTTCAACGC
>NZ_JACBXB010000497.1 GCF_013870575.1 Pseudonocardia pini | reverse complement strand
ACTCGCCGGGGCCCGCCGGTTCGCCCGTGATCGCGCTCAACCCCGCCGTGGACATGACCGTCGGCAAGGCCGCGGCCCAGGTCGGGCACGCTTCCATGATCCTCGCCGCGGTCCGTGGCTGGACCACGGCGCCGCGTTTCGCCGTGCGCCGAGACGCCGCACTGTGGGCCGAGCTCGCCGCGCGCGAGGACGCGATCGCCGTCCGGGACGCGGGTTTCACCGAGGTCGACCCCGGCACGGTCACCTGCCGCGCCGCCTGACCCACCCGCACCATGGAGCCACAATGGTCGTCCGGGTCCCCGAGAACGACAGTCGTGGCTCCATGATGCGCGGGATGTGGTGAGTCGGGTGCGCGTCGGCAGGCCTGCCGCGATCACGCGTGGGGACGTGCTGCGGGCCGGGCTCGAGACCGGGATGGCCGACCTGACGATCGCCGCGGTGGCGGAGCGGCTGGGCGTCACGCGGACCTCGGTGCACCGGCACGTCGGGTCGCGGCACGACCTGGAGACGCTGGTGGGGGAGCACCTCGTCGTCACGGCACCGTTCCCGGAGGACCGGGGGCAGCCGCTCGAGGCCTACCTGCTGGAGTTCGCGCGGCTCCACGTCCGGCACATGCTCGCCCACCCGGGCCTGGCGGCGTACTACAACCGCGGGTTCCCGCGGACGACGGCATCGGCGCGGGTCGTGGAGGACTTCGACGCCATGCTGGTCGCCCGGGGGCTCACCCGCTGCGCAGGCGGTGCGGCTCGCCATCTCCGTCGCGGCGCCGGGGAACCCGACCGTCGGCGCGACGCCGCTGAGCTCAGGGCCGACCTCACCGCCAGCCCGCTCTACGCGGCGCTGCCCGCGGCGAGGGCCGGACACGTCCTGGAGGTGTCCGAGCAGCTCGCCACGGCCAACGACAACCCGTCGATCCTCAACGTCCCGTGGCAGCTGGAGCAGTTCCGGCCCACGCTGGAGAAGGTCGCCGCGGGCTGACCCGCCCGGGCCCGGTACGGCCCGGGAACCGCGGGGCTCAGGCGTCCCTGAGCCTGCTCAGCGCGGCGTGCACCTTCGCCCGGTCGGTGGTCTGCCAGAACGGGGGCAGGGACGCGCGGAGGAAGCCGCCGTAGCGCGCGGTGGCGATGCGCGGGTCGAGGATCGCCACCACGCCCCGGTCGTCGTTCCCGCGCAGCAGCCTGCCCGCGCCCTGGGCCAGCAGCAGGGCGGCGTGGGTGGCCGAGACCGTGAGGAAGCCGTTGCCCCCGCGGGAGTCCGCGGCCTTCTGCCGGGCGGCGACGAGGGGATCGTCCGGGCGCGGGAACGGGATCCGGTCGATGATCACGCAGCTGAGCGAGGGGCCGGGGACGTCGACGCCCTGCCACAGCGACAGGGTGCCGAACAGGCAGGTCTCGGTGTCCTCGGCGAACCGCTTGACCAGCAGCATCGTGGAGTCGTCCCCCTGGCAGAGCAGGGGCACGGACAGCTTGCCCCGCAACGCCTCCGTGGCCTGCTTGGCCGCGCGCATGGAGGAGAAGAGCCCCAGCGTGCGCCCGCCCGCGGCCTCCACCAGGCCCTGGATCTCCTCCAGGTAGGCGGGGGCGAGCCCGTCCCGGCCCGGGGGCGGGAGGTGCTTGGCCACGTACAGGATCCCGCTGCGCTCGTGGGCGAACGGCGACCCGACGTCGAGGCCCTTCCACCTCGGCGCCTCGGGATCACGGACGGGGTCCTCGGAGTCGCCACCCGCTGCGGGCAGCCCCCACTGCCGGGCCAACGCGTCGAACGAGCCGCCCAGCGCGAGGGTGGCGCTGGTCAGGACCGTGGTCTTCTGGGCGAAGAGCCGCTCCCGCAGCAGCCCGCCCACCGACAGCGGCGCCACCCGCAGGACCTTGTGCCGCGCACCGTCCGGGCCCTGCTCGGCCAGCCACACGACGTCCCACCGCTTGGCGGGGTCGCTCTCCTCGAACGTCCTGAGCACCCGCACGACGTTCTCGGACACCTCGTCCAGCAGCGCGAGCGCGAGCTTGCGCCCGGTCGCCGCCTCCGGGTCCTCCTTGCGCTCCGAGCCGAGCGCCTGACGGCACATCCCCGCGGCCTCCCGGATCACGGTCAGCGCGCCCGTCGCGGCCTGGGGGATCGACTCCCAACGGCCGGGCGGGAGGTCCTCGAGGACCATGCCGAGGCCCTCGCCCGCCTCGGCGAGCCGGTCCGCCAGGGAGTCCTCCACCAGCTTGGCGCAGCGCCGTGCCGCGGCGCCGACCGTGCCCGCGGTGAGCTCGCCGGTCGCGGCGCCGGTGACCCGGTCGACCAGCTCGTGGGCCTCGTCGATCACCACGACGTCGTGCTCCGGGAGGACGTTCGCGTCCCCCATCGCGTCGATCGCCAGCAGGGCGTGGTTGGTGACGACGACGTCCGCCCGGCCCGCCTCCCCGCGCGCCTTCTCCGCGAAGCAGTCCTCGCCGACGGGGCAGCGCGACACGCCGAGGCACTCCCGGGCGGTGACCGACACCTGCCGCCACGCGGTGTCCGGCACGCCCGGGACCAGCTCGTCCCGGTCCCCGGTCTCGGTGTCCGAGGCCCAGTCGTGCAGCCGCTTCACGTTGCGGCCCATGGCCGAGATCGCGAACGCGTCGAACAGCTGCTCGTCCTCGGGCTCGGCCGTGTCCTCCCCGTGCAGCTTGTTGAGGCACAGGTAGTTCCGGCGGCCCTTGAGGATCGCGAAGGTGGGCTCGCGGCCCAGGGCGGCCTTGAGCGCCTTCGCGACCCGCGGCAGGTCCCGGTCGACCAGCTGGCGCTGCAGCGCGATCGTGGCGGTGGAGATCACCACGGTGGTGTCTCGCGCCATGGCGTGCCGGATGGCGGGGACGAGGTAGGCCAGCGACTTCCCGGTGCCCGTGCCCGCCTGCACGGCCAGGTGCTCGCCGCTGGACAGGGACTTGCGGACGGCCTGCGCCATCGCGTCCTGTCCCTCGCGGCGCGTGCCGCCGACCGCCGTGACCGCGACCTCGAGCAGCTCGGCGACACCGGGGAGGTCCGCGGTCTTCACGGGGGCGGAGGGCACCGACCGACGATAGCCGCCCGCCCCGACATCCCCGGCGCGACCGCGCCGATCCGGTACCGGGAGCCGCGGCTCACACGTGATCTCGACCGGTCGGTGCAGCTCAGCGCCCTGGGGATCGGCATCATGGGGCCCGTGACGTCGACCCAGACCCGCCCGGAGGCCACGCAGTACCCGCTGGTGCTGGAGGTGACCCCGCGCTACAGCGACCTCGACCCGAGCCGACGGGTCAGCAGGCAGGCCCTCCTCCGCTGGTTCGAAGACGCCCGCATCCGGGCCGAGCTCGCGGCCATGCGGCACCGCCCCGAGGGCACCGGCCAGCTGCTCGCGGCGGTGCAGGTGGACGTCGTGGCGCCGCTGCGGATCGCCGACGGGTACCGCGTCGCGTACGGCGTGAGCCGCGTCGGCAGCTCGTCGTTCAGCTACGCCTACGCCGTCTTCACCGGGGACGACCTGGTCGCCACGGGGGCGACCACCAGCGTGTGGGTCGAGGGTGGCAAGCCCGCCCCGCTGCCCGCGGTCCTGCGCGACACGCTGCAGGGCACGCTCCTGGCAGGCGCCGAGCCCGCCCCCCGCGCGGACCACCCGGCCGCCCGCCTGGTGCGGGAGAACTACCCCTTCCGCTACGACGTCCGGACGCGCTTCGCGGACCTCGACACCAACCGGCACGTGAACAACGTCCAGCTCGCGAGCTGGTACCTCGACGGGCTGGCCGAGCTGCACACCGACGTCCTCGGCTACCCGGTCGGGGGTCCGATCGACGGGCTCGCCCCCAGCGCGCTGCACGTCGAGTTCCGTGCCGAGGTGCAGTTCCCCGGCATCCACCAGCTGCGGGTCGGCGTCCGGGAGCTGTCCGACGGCACCGTCACCTACGAGTGCGGCCTGTTCGACGGGCACACCTGCCTCGGCCTGGCCGACGCCACCGGCGCCGTCCGGGCGGCCGACGCCGCGGGGCAGGACGTGGACCTCACCGCCGCGTTCGAGCCCTTCCGCATGCGGGGCTGACCGGTGACCACGATCGCCGGGCCCATGCAGGCCGACCTGCCGGGCGTCGTCACCACGTCGTTCCCGGGACCCTAGTAGGGCCCGGCCGCGAGGGTCAGGGCCTCGGCCAGCCTGC
>NZ_JACBXB010000496.1 GCF_013870575.1 Pseudonocardia pini | reverse complement strand
CCCTCGGGACGCTGGTGGCAGGCGTCGGCTTCGGGGCGGCGGCGCTGGCCACCTTCGGCACCTTCGCCCGGATCGCCGAGCCGCACGAGCGCGGGGCCCTGTTCGCCGTGGCCTTCGTGATCTCGTACCTGGCGTTCTCGCTGCCCGCCGTGGCGGCGGGCTTCGCGAGCACGGCGTTCGGCCTGCGGGTCACCGCCGAGGTCTACGCCCTGCTGATCGTGGCGATCACCGCCACCGCCCTGGTCCTGCGCCTCCGCCGCCGCCCGACCCCCGCCCCCCTGTGAGTAGCGATAGTCGCTATGGGCGACTATCGCCACTCATAGCTCAGTGCTCGGCTCAGTGGCAGTGCTTCGCCGTCGTGGCCGGGACGTCGAGGGCGGGGTTGCGGTCGAAGAAGCCTGCGGGCTTCAGCACGAAGCCCGTGTAGTCCACGGGCATGACCGGCCAGTCCTCCGGGCGTGGGAAGTGCGTGAGGCCGAAGGTGTGCCACACGACGATGTCCTCGCCGTCCACCGGGCGGTCCGCCTGCACCCACGCGGGCAGCCCCGCCCCGCCCGGGTTCTGGTTCACGAAGTCCCCGGCGGGATAGCGCTGATCGTGGGCGTACCGCGTGACCCACAGCGCCTTCGTGGCGAACGTGGCCCGCCCCGCGATCGACGACGCGCCGTCGGCCAGCAGCGTCGGCTGCCCGGTGGGGTGCAGCACGTACCCGACCTCCTGGCCCAGGGCGTTGCGCTTCTCCGGGTTCACGATGTGCCAGACGCGCGCGGTGGCGGCGTTGGCGTCCCGCTGGGCGTCGGACTCGCGGGACAGGCGGGTGACCGAGCGGCGGAACGCGTTGCCGTACGGGTTCTGCTCGCCGATCGGGACGCGGGCCGCCTCGACCTCCTCGACGGCGTTGCGCGGCCCGTCGACGGTCATGTCCAGCCGCGCCGAGAACAGGTGCTGGTGGAACGGCGCCCCGAGCCCCGGCGCGATCTCGGTGGCGTACTCACCCGGTGTACCGCTGGTGAACACGATGCCGGTGGCCTTGCACTCGAGCTCGATGGTGCCGTCGAGGTAGAGGTACCAGTAGAAGCCGTAGTCGTAGTTGCCGATCGGGGTGAAGAAGCTGATCACCAGGCGGCGCTGGCGGCGGGTCTCGCGGGAGCCGGTGAACATGTCCGAGTGCTTCCATGCGACGCCGTAGTCCTCCTCGTGCATACAGATCGCATTCTGAATCGTGCGCGGGTTGCCGAGGTCGTCCGCGACCACGGCGTCGGTGTACAGGATGTCGCCGAGGCAGTCGCAGCCCAGCTGCAGCGAGTCGGCGTAGCGGGCGAACATGTACTCGCCGCAGTCGAAGTAGTTCTGCCAGAAGCGGACCGGCGCCGGGTCGGCGTACGGGACCACCATCTCGGCCACCGACGCGCGGTAGCAGATGGGCCGGTCGTCGAACGCGATCTGGTGCAGGGTCAGGCCCTCGCGCTCGTTGAACCCGATCCGCAGGTCCCACCTGCCCCACCGCACCCGCCCGTCCTCCACGGTGAAGGACCGGCCCTCGGGCTGGGTGATCTCGATCGGCTTGAGCTCCAGCGGCGGGCCCTGGACCTCGGGATCGTCGAAGTTGCCGGTCGTCTCGGGGACCGGCACCGCGCCCGTGTCGACCACCCGGTCCACCGACCGCGCGGTGAGGTCCACGTAGGCCACGAGCCCGTCGATCGGGTGGGCCCAGGGGTGGTCCTTGGCGTGGTCCTGGCGGAACCCGAAGGCGCGCACGATCCGGCGGCCCGCCTCGTCCGGGTAGTCGTAGACGCCCGCGGACAGCGGGACCGCGCGCACCGACGCCGGCTCGATGCCCCGCGATGCCAGCGCGGCGAGCCACTCCGGTGCCGCGTTGAGGATGTCCTCGATCATCTCGAACTCGGTGTCGATGATCGGCGGCTGGCCGTCGCGCGGGGGATCGAGCTCGCGGGACCCGACCACACTGCTCGACGACACGGACACCACCACGTCCCACGACCGTCCGGTCGCGATGTCCAGCAGCACGACCCGGAACCGGCGGTCGGTCTCCCCGCCGCCGAGCACCTCGTCCTTGGTGGGCTCCTCCGGCGCGAAGAACGTGTAGCGGACGGTCTCGCCGAGCAGCCCGGCGGCGAGCAGCACCTCGCGGACGGCGGTCACCTCCGCCTCCGAGGTCATGGCCAGGGCGTGCGTGCGGTTCTCGAGGGTGGTCATGAGAGTCCTCCAGCAGGGACGGGGGCGGGCCTGCGCGACCAGAGTGCGCCCACCACGAAGGCGAGCACCAGCACCGCGCCGATCCCGATCGCGAGGGCGGGCGAGCCGCCGATGAGGGTGGGGAAGTTGGCGACCGTCAGCGCGAGGCAGGTCATCAGGCCCAGCAGGCCGAGCGCCGGAGCCACGAGGGTGTGCCAGACGCGGGTGTCGGCGCGCGTGCGGCGGAAGTAGACCAGGACGGCGGTGCAGGTCAGGGCCATCAGCGCCAGCACGCCGAGGGTCGCGGTGCCCGCCATCCAGGCGAAGACCTGGGTGACCGGGTCCATGCCCGCCAGCGCGAACACGGCCAGGAAGCCCAGCGCGATGCCGGACTGGGTCATCGACGCGACGTGCGGCGAGCCGTGCCGCGGGTGGCTGCGACCGCACGCGGCGGGCACCGAGCGGGCGTTGCCGAGCGCGAACCAGTACCGGGCCAGGACGTTGTGGAAGGACAGGATCGCCGCCAGCAGGCTGGTCATCAGCAGCACCTGCGCGACGTCGCCGCCCACGGGCCCGAGCACGTTCGTGACCGTCGTGATGATCATGTTGCCGGGGTCGGCGGCCGCGGCCTCGACGGCGGCCGCGTCGTCGCCCCAGGCGGAGACGACCGCCCAGCTCGACAGCGTGTAGAAGACCCCGATCAGCAGCAGCGCCGTGTAGGTGGCGCGGGGGATCGTGCGCTCCGGGTCGCGGGCCTCGTCGCGGAACACCGCGGTGGCCTCGAACCCGATGAAGCTCGCGATGGCGAACATGATCGCGATGCCGAGGGAGCCGGAGACCACCTGGGAGGGCTGGAGGAAGGCGGTCGAGAGCTGCTCGCCCCGGCCGACCACGACGGCGTCGAACACGAGCACGATGGCCACCTCGGCGACCAGCAGCACCCCGAGCACCCGGCCGGACAGCTCGATCCGCCGGTACCCCAACACCCCGACGAGGACGAGCACCGCCGCCGACCACACCCACCACGGCACCGCGGGGCCGCCCCAGTGCTGGACCAGGCCGTCGAGCACCGCACCGACGTAGCCGATCACCGCGAGCTGGACGGCGGTGTAGGTGACGAGGGCGAGGAACGCCGCACCGAGGCCGGGGGCGCGGCCGAGCCCTCGCTGGACGTAGGCGTAGAAGGCGCCGGCGTCGGGCACGTGCCTGCTCATCGCACAGAACCCGACCGCGAACAGCAGCAGGACGCCGCAGCAGAGGGCGAAGGTGGTGGGGAAGGCCGCGCCGTTGCCCGCGGCCAGGCCGAGCGGGACCGTGCCCGCGATGACGGTGAGCGGTGCCGCGGCCGCGACGACCATGAAGACGATCGAGCCGACACCGAGCGTTCCGGTGAGGGTCCTGCGGGCGGGGACTTCCGTGCCTGTGCTCATGAGGGCTCCAGTGCGGTGGCGGATGCCGAGGGACGCTCGCGGACCGCGGACCGGCGCACAACGCCCGTTCCCGGGTGGCGCGAATCACGCCCGTCGCCGTTCCCGCGCCGTGGGAATCGCCCCGCCGGGATTCTCATTCGACCCGTCGTCGCTGGTCACAGGGTCGTCTCCACCGGCTAACCTCCGCGGACGATCGTGAGGAGGTGGGCATGCTGCGCGATCGTTCCCCGGTGCACGGGCTCGAGCGGAGGCGGCTCGGCGCCCTCGACGTACTCGCCCAGTCCGTGTCCGGCGCCGCGCCCTCGGCGGCGATGGCGGCGACCCCGGTGATCGTCGCGGCGTCCGTGGGCGGGGCGACGGTCTGGTCGTTCGTGGTGGCGACGGTGCTCGCCCTGCTCGTCGCGGGCTGCACGGCACGCTTCACCCGCCGAATGGCCGCGCCCGGGGGGCTCTACCCGCTCACGGCGAAGGGACTGGCCCCCGGGGCCGCGCTCGCCTGCGGGATCGCCCTGCTCACCGGGTACGGGCTGCTCGC
>NZ_JACBXB010000495.1 GCF_013870575.1 Pseudonocardia pini | reverse complement strand
TCGACACCGCCCGCACCGGCCCGACCGCGCGGCCGGACCCGCAGGACCCCCGACTCGACCGGCTCGACGTCGCCGAGCTGGAACGCTTCGCCCGCGTGTGCACGCGGGTCATCGACGACTGGGCCCGGTCGGCATGACCGAGGTCCGGGAGGAGGCTGTGCTGATGTCGCTACCCGCGCCGGCCGCGACGACCGCGGAGGACCACGGGCCCGAGGGCGCCGGGGAACGCGGCGCGCCCGCGATCCAGGCGGTCGACCGGGCCGCCGCCATCCTGGCCGCGTTCACCCCGCAGCGGCCGTACCTCACGCTCAACGAGATCACCGCGATACTCGGCACCAGCAAGGCCACCGCCCACCGCTACACCAAGGCCCTGCGGTCCGCCGACCTGCTGCGCTACGACCCCCGCGAGTCGGTCTACTCGCTCGGGCCCCAGCTGATGTCGCTGGCGGCCGCGGCGCGGGCCGCCCTCCCGGTGGTCAAGATCGCCGAGCCGTTCATGGAGAAGCTCGTCCGCAAGGTGGACGAGACCGTGGTCCTGAGCGTGTGGGACGGCGAGAGCCCGATCGTGGTGGCCACCAACGACAGCACGGACCGGATCGCCCGCGTCTCGGTGCGGCTCGGGGCCCGCCTGTCCCCCACCGCCTCGGCCCAGGGCCGGGTGTTCTGCGCCTACCTCTCGCCCGAGGAGCTCCCGATGCTCTCCCGGGAGCTGCGCGCCGATCCCGAGCTCGCCCTGGAGATCGAGACGATCCGCGAGTCCCACGTGTCGGTGAAGTCGCCGATCGTGAACGGGCTGCGCACCGTCGCCGCCCCGGTGTTCCAGGCCGATCGCGTGGTCGCGGCGCTCGCGGTGATCGCCGCGAGCACGTCGGTGCCCGCCGACGAGGACTCCGCGCAGATCCGCGAGCTCACCGCGACGGCGCGGGACCTGTCCGCCGCGCTCGGCCGCTCGTAGTCGGCGCCGCGCGCAGCATCGCGCGGTACATGCTCGACGGGGTGGGCGCGGGGGGCGCCGGCACCTCGCCCCCGTCGACCGCGAAGCCCCGGAGCTGGTGGGCGACGTGGCGGCGCCAGGCGTCCGGGGCGGCGTCGCCCGTCGCGGCGACCACGCCCGCGTTGGCCATCAGCAGGACCACCATGTCCTCCGGGACGACGTCGGTGCGGAGCCTGCCCGCCGCCTTCGCCCGGTCCAGCAGCGCGACGAGCCCGTGGTACGCCGCGTCCCGCCGCTCCTCCAGCGCCCGCGCCGTGGGGAAGGTCAGGGTGAGGACCTCGCCGAACCCCCGGTCGGCCGCCTGCATCCCGCACACCGTCTCGACGTACCCGGCGAACCCGGCCCAGGGGTCCGGGTCGGCGAGGGCGAGCTCCACCGCCTGGGCATAGGCGGTCATCCGGTCCGCGAACACGGCCTCGACCAGGGCCTCCCGCGTGGGGAACCGCCGGAAGACCGTCGCGATCCCCACGCCTGCGCGGCGGGCGATCGACGCCATCGACGCCCCGATCCCCTCGGCCGCATAGGCCTCGCGGGCGGCAGCGAGCACCCGGTCGCGGTTGCGCTCGGCGTCCTGTCGCAGCGCCGGTCCTCCCGCGTCCATGCGGTGAGGCTACCAACCGGAATGCCCTCTCCAGTTCTGCTGTTACAGTCCGCGAGGAGCGGACAGCCCTTTCCACTTCGCAGCGGAGAACACCATGATCGTCACTGTGCTGGGCGGGACCGGCCGGATCGGGCACCACGTCGTCGAGCAGCTGCTCGCGGCGGGTCACGAGGTGCGCGTCGTCGCGCGGAACCCGGGCAAGCTCGCGCTCAGCGACCCCGACCTGGCCGTCCACACCGGACCGCTGTCCGACGAGGACATGCTCCGCGGTGCCGTACGGGGAGCCGACGCGGTGGTCAGTGCCCTCGGACCGACGCTCAGGCCGGGCGTGGGCGGCAGGCCGCTCACCGAGGGCACCGCGCGGGTCGTGCGGCTCATGGGCGAGGAGGGTGTCCGCCGGTTCGTCGGGCTCGCCACACCGTCGCTGCCCGACGAGCGGGACCGCCCCACGCTGAAGGCCCGCGTGCTCCCGGTCATGGCGGGCACCCTGTTCCCGAACGCGCTGGCGGACCTGCGCGGCATGACCGAGGCCGTGACCTCCTCGGACCTGGACTGGACCGTCGCCCGGATCACCCGGCCCACGGACGGCCCGCCCACCGGCCGGACCCGCTCCGGCTTCCTGGGGGTGGACGCGGTGGGCTCGGCCATGCGCCGCAGCGACATCGCCGCCTTCCTGGTCGCGCAGCTCACCGACCACACCTACGTCGGCGCGCTGCCGGCGATCAGCAACTGACCCGCGAGGATCGGCATGGAACTCGGGCTCATCACGCTCACCGAACTCACCCCCGACCCCGTCACCGGCGCGGTGATCTCGCCGCGGCAGCGGCTGAAGGAGATCGTCGACGCCGCCGTGCTGGCCGAGCAGGCGGGGCTCGACGTCGTCGCCGTCGGCGAGCACCACCGCGCCGACTACGCGGTCTCCTCCCCCGCCGTCGTGCTCGCGGCCATCGCGCAGGCCACCGAACGGATCCGGCTGACCAGCGGGACGACGCTGCTGTCCACGGCGGACCCCGTCCGCGTGTACCAGGACTTCGCCACCGTCGACCTGCTCTCCGGCGGCCGCACGGAGATCATCGCGGGCCGCGGGGCCTTCACCGAGTCGTTCGAGCTGTTCGGCTACGACCTCGCCGACTACGACGCGCTGTTCGCCGAGCACCTCGACCTGCTGTTGCGGATCGCCAGGCAGGAGCGGGTGACCTGGCGGGGCCGCTTCCGGCCACCGCTCGACGACGCCGAGGTCACCCCGCGTGCCGAGCAGGACCCGCTGCCCGTCTGGCTCGGCGTCGGCGGCAACCCGCAGAGCGCGGTCCGCGCCGGACAGCTGGGGCTCCCCATGACCCTGGCCCTGATCGGCGGGAACCCGGCGGCGCTGGGCCCGGTGGTGGAGCTGTACCGGCGCACGGCGGCGGCCGCGGGGCACGACGCGGCCCGCCTCCCCGTCGCGACCTCGAGCCACCTGCACGTCGCCCCCACCTCGCAGGGCGCGCGGGACGAGTTCTACCCGTACTACCGGCACTACCTCGAGTACCACTCGGGCGGCCGGTTCCGCGTCGACCGGGCCTCCTTCGAGCAGGTCGGCTCCCCACACGGCGCGCTGTACGTCGGCAGCCCGCAGGAGATCGTCGAGAAGGCGCTGTGGGAGCGGGAGATCCTGGGCCACCAGCGGATCTTCGCCCAGGTCGATCTCGGAGGGTTGCCCTACGACACGGTCGCGCGCACGATCGAGCTGCTCGCCACCGAGGTCGCCCCCGCCCTCCGCGCCGCCGCTCCCCCCACCGCCGCGTCCGCCTGACCCCGAAGGAACGCCCGTGACCGCAGCCTCGACCACAGCGTTGACCGCCGCCCTCCGCACCTCGCACGACCGGCTCGTCGCCCTCGTCGAACCGCTCGACGCGGACGGGGTGCGGCAGCCCTCCTACGACCCGGGATGGCCGATCGCCCAGGTCGTGTCGCACCTGGGCTCCCAGGCCGAGATCTTCGGGCTGTTCCTGGACACCGCGCTCGGCGGCGCCGAACCGCCCGCGCCCGAGCGGTTCCCGGAGATCTGGGGCGTCTGGGACGCGAAGGATCCCGCGGCCCAGGCCGCGGACGGCCTGGCCGCCGACCGCACGTTCCTCGAACGGGTCGAGGGCCTGACCGAGGAGCAGCGGAGCACCGCCCGCCTCGACCTCTTCGGCGCCGAACGCGACCTCGCCGACCTGCTGCGGATGCGGCTGGGCGAGCACGCCCTGCACACCTGGGACGTCGCCGTAGCCCTGGACGACACCGCGACGCTCGCCCCGGACGCCGTCGACCTGCTCGTCGACGGGCTCGACCAGATCGTCGGGGGCACCGGCCGCGCCGAGGCCCTGCCCGGCCCCGTCGGCATCCGGACGACGGCGCCGGAGCGGGCCTTCCTCCTCACCCCGGGCGAGACCGGGGTGGCCCTGACCGAGGGCGCTGCGGAGGAGTCCGCCGAGGAGTCCGCAGAGGGGCCGACCATCCCCGCCGAGGCCTTCGTCCGGCTCGTCTACGGCCGCCTCGACCCCGCCCACACCCCCGCGTTCCCCCGGGACGAGGGCCTGCTGGCGGC
>NZ_JACBXB010000494.1 GCF_013870575.1 Pseudonocardia pini | reverse complement strand
GCCACAACGCCGCCGACGCCCTGGACCTACCCCCCTGACCCCACGCCGTCAGGGATGACCTCCGGCCTGCCCAGCAACCGGCGGACGCGGTTGGGCACCTCGCGCACCGGCGTGGCCGTGAGCACCAGGAACGCGTAGAAGCTCAGCAGCAGCAGGACCGGCACGGCGACCCAGGCGGTGAGCCCGCTGGCCAACGGCGTGGCGGCGACGTACCCGACCGCCCCGCCGCCGGTGGCCCAGCTGGCGGGATCGTCCGGCGAGCCGGAGAACAGGTGGATCATGCCGAGCACGCCGAGGGTGAGCAGCAGGGTGCCCACGGCGATCCGCGGCCGGGCCTCCGGGTGCGACGGCGTGGTCATCAGCACCACGCCCACGATCAGCAGGATCACCGGGAGCAGTGCGCCCGCCAGCCCGAAGACGGCGCCGACGCCCGCGGAGAACCCGCGCCCGACGGGACCCCCCGCACCCCACCAGATGCCCGCCGCGGAGATCACGGCGAGCACGATGAACAGCACTCCGAGCCCGTCCCGGCGGTGGGCCGGGTCGATCTCCCGGGTCCGCCCGGCGGCGCGGCCCGCGGACTTCGTCATCTTGACGACGCCGCGGCCGACCGCGTCGATCCCCTTGTCGATCAGGTCCGGCTGCTTCTTCGCGGGTGGACGCCTCGCCGGGGTGCGCTTCGCCGGGGTCCGGGAGCGCGCCGAACCCGACCGGGACGGGGAGGACGAGCGGGTGCGCGAGGAGGACGCCCGCGGCCGACCGGAACCGGCCGTCGCCCATGCCTCACCGCTCGCGGCCCGCCCGGCCGCTCCTCGTCCTGCCATGTCGCCCACGGTAGTCGCGGAACCCGACGAATCCCGTGACCGCCACACCCCGCCCCGTCCGACTCACGCTCCGCGAGTCCCCCGCTCCCGACGCGCGAGTCGGACGCTCCGGGCCCTCAGACGCCGATGACGGTCGGGACGATCATCGGGCGGCGGCGGTAGGTCTCCCCCACCCACTTCCCGACGATCCGGCGCACCGACTGCGCCACGCGGTGCGGGTCGGTGATGCCGTCGTTCTCGGTGCGCGACAGCTCGTCCTCCACCAGCGGGAGGACGGCGTCGAGCGCCTTGGGGTCGTCCGAGAAGCCGCGGCCGGACACGGTCGGGCGGGAGATCGCCCGGCCCGTGGTCTTGTCGATGGCCACGGTGATCGAGATGAACCCGCCCTCGCCGAGCACCAGCCGGTCCGACAGCGTGGTGTCGCCGATGTCACCGACGAGGTTGCCGTCCACGTACACCCGGCCGACCTCGACCCGCCCGGTGATCGCGGCGCGCCCGTCGACCAGGTCGACGACCACGCCGTCCTCGGCGATCACGACGCTCTCCTCGGGCACGCCGGTCGCCACCGCGAGGGCCTTGTTCGCCCGCAGGTGCCGCCACTCGCCGTGCGCGGGCATGACGTTGCTCGGCCGCACCGCGTTGTAGAGGAACAGCAGCTCACCGGCAGGCGAGTGGCCCGAGACGTGCACCTTCGCGTTGCCCTGGTGCACGACCTTGGCGCCGAGCCGGGTCAACCCGTTGATCACGGCGAAGATCGCGGTCTCGTTGCCCGGGATCAGCGAGCTGGCCAGCACGATCGTGTCCTCGGGCCGGATGATCACGCTGCGGTGGTCGCCGCGTGCCATCCGAGACAGCGCGCTCAGCGGCTCGCCCTGGGAGCCGGTCGAGACCAGGACCAGCTGGTCGTCGGGCAGCTTCATCGCGTCGTCGAGGTCGACGAGCAGCCCCTCCGGCACGTTGAGCAGGTCCAGCTCGCCCGCCAGGGCCATGTTCCGGACCATCGAGCGGCCCGCGAAGCAGACCTTGCGGCCGTGCGCGGCGGCCGCGTCGAGCACCTGCTGCACGCGGTGCACGTGGCTGGCGAAGCACGCCACGATGATCCGCGACGGCGCCTTGGCGAACACGTCGGAGATGACGGGGCCGATCTCGCGCTCCGGCGTGACGAAGCCCGGCACGTCGGCGTTCGTGGAGTCCACGAGGAACAGGTCCACGCCCTCGTCGCCGAGCCGCGAGAAGCCCGCGAGGTCGGTGAGCCGGTCGTCGAGCGGGAGCTGGTCCAGCTTGATGTCACCGGTGTGCAGCACGAGGCCCGCGGGCGTGCGGATGGCGACGGCGAGCGCGTCGGGGATGGAGTGGTTGACCGCGAAGTACTCGCAGTCCCACGGCCCGTGGTGCAGCCGGTCGCCCTCCTTCACCTCCAGCAGGTGCGGGGTGAGACGGTGCTCCTTGCACTTGGCCGCGACCAGCGCGAGCGTGAACCGCGAGCCGACGACCAGCAGGTCCGGCTTCTGCCGGAGCAGGAACGGCACCGCGCCGATGTGGTCCTCGTGGCCGTGGGTGAGGACCAGGACGTCGATGTCGTCGAGCCGGTGCTCGATCGCCCGGAAGTCCGGCAGGATCAGGTCGACGCCGGGCGAGTCGTCCGACGGGAACAGGACCCCGCAGTCCACGACCATCAGCCGGTCCTCGTACTCGAAGACCGTCATGTTGCGGCCGATCTCGCCGATGCCGCCGAGGGCGTAGACCCTCAAGGCCCCCTCTGGGAGCGCAGGCGGCGGGCCCCCGGGGAGCTCGGCCGGGTTGGTGACTTCCGGCGGCGGTGCCGGACGGTCGAACGACCGGTCCCGGCGGCCCCGGTTGCGGTTCCGCCGGTCGTTGCGGGAGGAGGGACGGCTCAAGTGATGTGCTCTCTCTTCGGAGGGGGATCGGGCCTGGTCGGCCGCCTCAGCGGTACGCGACCTCGGCCCCCAGGTCGGTGGTGGTGCGCGTGCCCAACGCGCCGTGGCCGGGATCGGCCGGGCGGGCGTGCGGGATGCGGTCCGGGTCGAGCGCGACGCCGCCCGCCATCAGGTCCGCGGCGATCAGCGCGATCTGCTCGTCGGTGGCCGGGGGCAGCGGCAGACGCGGTTCGCCCACGTCCAGCCCGCGCAGCCGCAGTGCGGTCTTGGAGAACACCACGCCGCCGACGCGACCCATCCCGCGCAGCAGCGGGATCATCGCGTAGTGCAGGGCGCGGGCCCGGGCGTGCTCGCCCGCCTCGTACGCGTCGAGCAGGGCGCGGAGCCGGTCCGCCACGACGTGCCCGATCACGGACACGAACCCCACCGCCCCGACGGAGAGCCAGGGCAGGTTCACCGGGTCGTCGCCCGAGTAGTAGGCGAGCGTGGTGGTGGCCAGCACCTCGGTGCCGACGCGCAGGTCGTTGCGGGCGTCCTTCACCGCGACGATCCGCGGGTGCTGCGCGAGCCGCTGCAGCGTCTCGAGCTCGATCGGCACGACCGAGCGCGGCGGGATGTCGTAGAGCATCACCGGCAGCTCGGTGGCGTCCGCGACCGCGGTGAAGTGCAGGACCAGGCCGTTCTGCGGCGGCCGCGAGTAGTACGGCGTGACGACGAGCAGCCCGTGCGCCCCCGCCTTCTCCGCCTGCCGCGCGAGGTGCACGCTGTGCGCGGTGTCGTAGGTCCCGGCCCCCGCGACCACGGTCGCCCGATCCCCCACCGCGCTCACCACGGCCCGGACCAGCGCGGCCTTCTCCTCGTCGCTGGTCGTCGGCCCCTCGCCGGTGGTGCCGTTGACGACGAGCCCGTCGTTGCCCAGGTCCACCAGGTGCGCCGCGAGCTCCTCCGCCTTCGCCAGGTCCAGCCGCCCGTCGACGTCGAACGGGGTGACCATGGCGGTCAGCACCTGGCCGAAGGGACGCGCGGGCGTGGGGCTCATGGGGGTGACGGTACCGTCCCGGCCTCAACAGGTCTGGTTGCGCGGGGCCCCGGGCGCCGCGAACTCGACGCGGAGCGCGTCGGTCCGCTTCAGCACCACCGCCGTACCCGAGCCGGGGGTCCAGTCCGCCGGCAGGAACAACATCTGGTCGGTGCTGCGCAGGACGAGCTTGAGCCCGGTGTAGCGGACCCGGTACAGCCCGTCCGGGTCGGCGCACCGGGTCGCGGTCACGGCGGGGAGATCCAGGGCGAGCGAGCGCTCGCTGAAGAGGACCGCGTCGGGTGTGGTCGGCAGCGCCGCCGTGATCTGCTGCCCGCGCAGGCACGGGAGGGACGGCTACCGGGGCGAGCGCACCCTGCACGTGCTGACGGTCAGGAGTATCGACGCGGCTTGAGGCGGGGTGGTCTA
>NZ_JACBXB010000493.1 GCF_013870575.1 Pseudonocardia pini | reverse complement strand
ACCGACTCCGACGGGGCCCCGCTGCCCGGCGGCTACTCCGCCGACCGGTCACAGTGGACGGCCACCGCCCCGCTGGCCTACGGCGAGACCTACACCTGGTCCGGCTCCCTCACCGCCCCCGACGGCGCGGTCACCCCGCTGGCCGGGTCGTTCGGCACCGTCAAGCCCGCGAAGTACGTGAAGGGCACGCTGAACATCGACGACGGCTCCACGGTCGGCGTGGCCGCCCCGGTCATCGTCCGGTTCGACCGCGACCTCCCGCCCGAGGCCAAGGCGGAGATCGAGCGCGGGCTGACCCTGCAGACGTCGACCCCGGTGGAGGGCGCCTGGGCCTGGCTGCCCGACGACTGGGGCGGCTCGCGGGTGCACTGGCGACCGAAGGAGTACTGGCCGGTCGGCACCCAGGTCACGGTGAACGTCCCGCTCTACGGCCGGGACCTCGGCGTGGGCTACGGGCGTTCCGACCTGTCCACGCACTTCACCGTCGGCCGCAGCCAGATCGTGCGGGCGGACGAGGACAGCCACCGGATCGTCGTGGTCCGCGACGGGCAGCAGGTGATGGACCTGCCCGCGAGCTACGGCCTGGAGACCGACCCGCGCCGGGTGACCCGCAGCGGCACCCACATCGTCATGGCCAAGTCCGAGATGGTGCTGATGTCCAACCCGGACTACGGCTACGTCGACCAGCCGGAGTACTGGGCCGTCCGCATCTCCAACAACGGCGAGTTCATCCACGCCAACCCGGCCTCGACCTCGGCGCAGGGCAGGCGGAACGTCTCCCACGGCTGCATCAACCTGTCCACGGCCAACGCCAAGGCCTACTTCGACACCGCGATGTACGGCGACCCGGTCGAGGTGACCGGGAGCAGCGTCCCGCTCTCCGCGGCCGACGGCGACGTGTACGACTGGGCCGTCCCGTGGGACCAGTGGAAGGCCATGAGCGCCCTCAGCGCCTGACGAGCGGTCACTGGATCCGACGCTCCACCCCGGACCACGCCTCGTCCCGCAGCACGAACTTCTGGATCTTTCCGGTGGAGGTCTTCGGGAGCTCGCCGAAGGTCACGGTCTTGGGTGCCTTGAACCGGGCCAGCCTGCCGCGGACGTGCTCGCGGATCTCCTCCTCGGTGACCGTGGCGCCGTCCTGCAGGGTCACGAACGCGGCGGGCACCTCGCCCCAGCGCTCGTCCGGCACGGCGATCACGGCGGCCTCCAGGACCGCGGGATGGTCCATGATCGCCTGCTCCACCTCGACCGACGCGATGTTCTCCCCGCCCGAGATGATCACGTCCTTCGTCCGGTCGCGGAGCTCCACGTACCCGTCGGGATGGATCACGCCGATGTCCCCGGTCCGGAACCAGCCGTCGGGCACCGCCTCGGCCGTGGCCTCCGGATCGTCGAGGTAGCCGAGCATGAGGTTGTTGCCGCGCAACGCGATCTGCCCCGTCGTGGTGCCGTCGGCGGGGACGTCCAGGCCGTCCTCGCCGATCACCCGCGGCACGCAGGAGATCATGTTCCCGACGCCCTGCCGGGCCTTGAGCCGCGCCTGCGCCTCGCCGTCGAGCGAGTCCCACTCCGGGCGCCAGTCGCACAGCATCGCCGGACCGTAGGTCTCGGTCAGCCCGTACAGGTGCGTGACGTCGAAGCCCAGCTCGGCCATCCGCCGCAGGATCGCGGGCGACGGCGGCGCCCCGCCCGTGGCGATGCGGACCGGCGGCCCGTCCAACGGCGCCGCGTCCTTCGCGTAGGCGATCATCGACAGCACCGTGGGGGCGCCGTTGAGGTGCGTGACCCCCTCCGTCCGGATCAGCCGCCACACCTCGGCCGGATCCACCTTGGGCAGGCACACGTGCGTGGCCGCCGCGGCCGTGACCGCCCAGGGGAAGCACCACCCGTTGCAGTGGAACATCGGCAGCGTCCACAGGTGCACCGACGACGGCGTCAGCCCCGTGTGCCCCACCATCGCCACGGACTGCAGGAACGCACCCCGGTGGTGGTACATCACGCCCTTGGGGCGCCCCGTCGTCCCCGACGTGTAGTTGATCGACAGCAGCGACCGCTCGTCGGTCGGCGTCAGGTGCAGCGGCTCCGCGCCCGCCAGCAGCGCCTCGTACTCCTCCCCCGCCCGGATCCGGTGCGGCGGGGAGCCGAGCGACGCGAAGACCGTGTCCACCAGCTCGTCGAAGGACGGGTCGTGGACCAGCACCGCGGCCTTCGAGTGCTCCAGGATGTAGGCCACCTCGCCCGCCGAGAGCCGGGTGTTCACCGCGACCAGCGGGACCCCGGCCCACGGCACGCCGAAGTTCGCCTCCAGCAGCACGTGGGTGTTCGGTGCGAGCACGGCCACGGGACGGCCGTCGGCCAGGGGTGCCACGCCGCCCGCCAGCCGCATGCAGCGCTCCCGCAGCTCGGCGTAGGTCCAGCGCGAGTCCCCGTCGACCACCCCGATCCGGTCGCCGTGCGATGCGGCGGCCCGGTCCAGGTAGGACGTCGGCGTCAGGGGTTCGTAGGAGAGCGAGTCGATCGAGGCAGCTGCATTGCTCACCCGCCCACCCTCACCCGCCGGCGCCCGTCGCGCAACGCTCCGCCTCCGCCACCCGCTCGTGCAGCCGGGAGCGGATCTCCTCCGGCGTGTAGGCCCGACGCCTGCGCTCGGCCCTGGCCACCGCGGCTCCCCCGGCGGCCACGCCCGCCAGCCCGGCGAGCCCGAGCGCCTTCCACACCGTCCACCTCATGGCCGGCTACGCTACCGCGGTGATCACGCTCGACGAGGCGCTCGACCTCACGCGCACCGGGGACGTCTGGCTGTTCCGCGGGCGCAGTGGTGCCGACCGGGCGATCCGCGGGGTGACGAACGCGCCGGTCAACCACGTCGGCATGGCCCTGGTCGTGGACGACCTGCCCCCGCTGATGTGGCACGCCGAGCTGGGGAAGGCGCTGCCGGACCTCTGGTCGGGGACGCACCAACGCGGCGTCCAGCTGCACGACCTGCGCGCCGCCGTCGAGCAGTGGGTGCACCGCTACGACCAGCGGGCATGGCTGCGCCAGCTCACCCCCGAGGTTCCCCGCGAGGCCGAGGACGCCGCGCTGCGCACGGTCGCGCGGCTGGACGGCACGCCCTTCCCCTCCACCCTGCGCCTCGCGAGCCGCTGGCTGCGGGGGCGGGCGCCGCGCGTGCAGGAGGTGGCGAAGCAGGCCGTCGACGGGGTCCGGTACGTCTCGCGCACCGGCGACCGGGCGCTGGACCGGGCGATCGACGCCACCAAGGACGGCGTGCGCCGGGTGTTCCGACGGCCGCCGCTCCCGGGTCCCGAGCCCGTCCCGGCACCTGCGGCGGAGCCGACGTCCGCACTGGACACCGCGTACTGCGCCGAGGTCGTGGCCGTCACGTTCGAGGAGATGGGGATCCTGCCGGAGCACCGGCAGGCGAACTGGTACGACCCCGGCCGCTTCTGGAGCGGCGACGACCTGGACCTGCTGCCGCCCTACGCGCTCGGCCGGGAGATCGCGATCTCCGTGCCGCCCTCCTGAGCCACGTCCAGCCTGCGCCGCTCCACCATCGCCGCCACCCCCGTGAGGAAGCGTTCGACGACCGCGAGGTCCTCCCCCGCGAACCCCTCCAGGAGGACGTCCATGTCCGCGCCGAGCGGACCGAAGAAGGCCCGCCCGATCCGCGCCGCCCCGTCCCCGTAGGTCAGCACGACGCGCCGTCGGTCCCGCGTGTCCCGGACGCGGTGCACGTAGCCGTGCTTCTCCATCCGGTCGACGAGCGCCGTGGTGGCGCCGGAGGACAGGCCGAGGTGGGCGCCGAGCCTGCCCGCGGTGAGCGGCTCCCCGCGGCCGTCGGCGTTGAGCACGGCGATCAGGGCGTAGAGGTCCGTGGTGTGCAGGCCGTGCCGCGCGGAGAACTCCGCGGCCAGCCTCCCGGACTCGCTCGCGTAGGTCTGCAGCAGCCGGATCAGCTCGTCCCGGCGCTCGGTCACGATCACCAGGTTACCGGCCGGTCCATCGGGGCTCCCGCTTCTCCAGGAACGCGGCCACGCCCTCCTGCCGGTCCGCGGACGCGTCGATCACCGCCGACGCCTCCGCGGTGGCCGCCCAGCCCTGCTCGTCGGCCAGGCCCGCCACCTCCTCGACCGCCTTGAGCGTGGCCCGGACCGCGACCGAGGCGTGGAGCCCGAT
>NZ_JACBXB010000492.1 GCF_013870575.1 Pseudonocardia pini | reverse complement strand
CCGACGAGTGCCGCCTCGACCCCGGAGGCCCGGATCGGCGTGGTGCCCATGTTGGTCAGCCCCACCCGGGCCTCGGCGATCGTGCCGCCGTCCACCCGCAACGCCACCGCGACGGCCACCATCGACCAGGCCTGCGCGACGCGGTTGAACTTCTCGTAGTGGGTCCTCCAGCCCGTGTACTTCGGGAACCGGACCTCGGTGAGGATCTCGCCCTCGCCGATCGCCGTGGTGAAGTAGTCCACGAAGAACTCGGTCGCCGAGACCGTCCGGGACCCGGAGGCACCGGCGATCACGAACTCGGCGTCGAGCGCGAGCGCCACGGCCGCCAGGTCACCGGCCGGGTCGGCGTGGGCGAGCGCCCCGCCGAGCGTCCCGCGGTGGCGTACCTGGGGGTCCGCGACCGTCTCGGTGGCCCTGGCCAGCAACGACACGTGCTGGGTGACCAGGTCGTCCCGCATGACGTCGTGGTGCGGGACCATCGAGCCGATGACGATGCGGTCCCCGTCCTCGCTGATCCGACGCAGCTCCGGGATCCCGCCGAGGTCGACCACCAGGTTCGGCGCCGCCATCCGCAGCCGCAGCACCGGGAGCAGGCTCTGCCCGCCCGCCATGATCTTCGCGTCCTCTCCCCCGTCGACCAGGGCCTGGACGGCCTCGGCCACCGAGGCGGGCTTGACGTAGTCGAACTTCGCCGGGATCACACTTCCCCCTGAGGGTTGTTCGGGTCGATCGAGCCGAGGCCCGCCCCCGGCGAGTGGGTGTCGACGGGGGTCTCCTGGGTCGAGCGACCCTGGGCCTCCTGGATGGCCCGCCAGACGCGCTGTGAGGTCGTCGGCATCTCGACCTCGGTCACGCCGAGGTGCCGGATGGCGTCGATCACGCCGTTGACGATGGCCGGGGTCGAGGCGATGGTGCCCGCCTCGCCGACGCCCTTGACACCCAACGGGTTCGACGTCGCCGGGGTGCTCACGATCTCCGTCGTGAAGCTCGGCAGGTCCGCCGCCGACGGCAGCGTGTAGTCCACGAAGGTGCCGTTGACCAGGGTGCCCTGGTCGTCGTAGTTGGCCTCCTCGAACAGCGCCTGGGCGATGCCCTGCGCGAGCCCGCCGTGCACCTGGCCCTCCGCGATCAGCGGGTTCACGACGTTGCCGATGTCGTCGACGCAGACGTACTGCCGCAGCTCGACCCGACCGGTCTCGGTGTCGACCTCCATCGCGGCGAGGTGGGTGCCGTGCGGGTAGGAGAAGTTCTCCGGGTCGTAGACGGCGTCGGAGTCCAGCGACGGCTCCATGCCCTCCGGGTAGTCGTGCCCGGTGAAGGCCGCGTACGCGATCTCCTGGATCGCCTTGCCCTGGCCGGTGCCGCGGACGGTGAAGGTGCCGTTCGCGAACTCGACGTCGTCCTCGGACGCCTCGAGCAGGTGCGCCGCGATCTTCCGCGCCTTCTCGATCACCTTCTCCGAGGCCTTGACGATCGCGATCCCGCCCACCACGAGGGAGCGCGATCCGTAGGTGTCGAGGCCCTTCGGCGAGACCTGGGTGTCGCCGTGCAGGATCTCGACGTCCTCGAAGGGCACCCCGAGCTGGTCGGCCACGATCTGGCTGAACGCGGTCTCGTGGCCCTGGCCGTGACCGGAGGCCCCGGTCACCACCTCGACCTTGCCGGTGGCGAGCATCCGGACGCTGGCGGCCTCCCAGCCGCCTGCCCCGTAGTTCAGCGAGCCCAGCACCCGGGAGGGCGCGAGCCCACACATCTCGGTGAAGGTCGAGATGCCGATCCCCAGCTGCACCCGGTCCCCGCGGGCGCGCCGCTCGTCCTGCTCGCGGCGGAGCCCGGCGTAGTCGAAGAGCTCGACGGCCCGGTCCGTGGCCTGCTCGTAGTTCCCCGAGTCGTAGGTCAGACCCACGACGGTGGTGAACGGGAACTCCTCGTGCGGGATCCAGTTCTGCTTGCGCAGGTCCAGCGGGTCCCGGCCGAGCTCGACCGCGAGCTCGTCCATGATCCGCTCGATCGCGAAGGTGGCCTCCGGACGCCCCGCCCCCCGGTAGGCGCCGGTGAGCGTCTTGGTGGTGAGCACCGTCGTGCAGGTGAACTTGTAGGCGGGGATCTTGTAGATGGCGTTGAACATGAACGCGCCGAGCACGGGGACACCGGGCCCGACCAGTTCGAGATAGGCCCCCATGTCCGCCAGCAACCGCACGTCCAGGCCGGTGACCGTGCCGTCCTTCTTGGCGGTGATCGTGATGTCCTGCAGCTGGTCGCGGCCGTGGTGCGCCGCGAGCAGCGACTCCGAACGGGTCTCGGTCCACTTGACGGGCTTGCCCGTCTTCTGCGCGGCCAGCAGGCAGAGCATCTCCTCGGGGATGATCGAGAGCTTGCCGCCGAAGCCGCCGCCGACGTCCGGGGCGATGACCCGCAGCTTGCTCTCCGGAATCCCCAGGGTCACCGTGGTCATCGTGCGCAGCACGTGCGGGACCTGGGTCGCCGAGTAGAGGATGATCTGCTCGCCGGTGGGGTCCACCACCACCGAGCGTGGCTCCATGAAGGCGGGGATGAGCCGCTGTTGGCGGAACCGCCTGCGGACCACGACCGAGTCCGGGTCGGCCTCGGCGGCGGCGATCGCCTCGTCGACGCTGCCGCCGGTGCCTGCGGCCGCCGCGTCGAACACCCAGACGTCGCTGATGTTCGAGCCGAGCGACGGGTGGACGAGGGTCGCGCCGTCCTGGACGGCGGCCTCCATGTCGAGGACCGGGTCGAGGGGGTCGTAGTCGATCTCGACGAGGTCCGCGGCGTCCCGCGCGGCCGCCGCCGAGCGGGCGAGCACGATCACGACGCCCTCACCGGCGAAGTGCACGGTGTCGATCGCCAGCAACGGGCGCTGCGGGGCCTTCTCGTCCGGGGTCAGCGGCCAGGCGTGGGGCAGCCCGATCTCCTCGGCCCCGAGGTCCGCGGCCGTGTAGACCCCGTACACCCCGGGTGCGGAGCGCGCCGCCTCCGAGTCGATGGCGACGATCTTCGCGTGCGCGATCGGGGACCGGACCACGTGCATGTAGATGGTTCCGGGCGGGGTGATCGAGTCGGTGTAGCGGGTCCGGCCGGTGATCAGCCGCGCGTCCTCCTTGCGGGTCCGCGACTGGCCGAACTCGAGGGCGCTGCGGTCGGTGGTGGCGGTCATGTCAGTCCCCCGCCACGGGTGCGGGCTGCTCGGTCGGCACGCCCGCGCCCGGCTTCATCATCTGCGCGGCGCGCTGCACCGAGCGGACGATGTTCTGGTAGCCGGTGCAGCGGCAGAGGTTGCCCTCGATGCCCTCGCGCACCTCGTGCTCGTCGGGGTCGGGGTTGTCCCCGAGCAGGTCGACGGCCGCCATGATCATTCCCGGCGTGCAGTAGCCGCACTGCAGGCCGTGACACTCGTTGAAGGCCTTCTGCACGGGGTGCAGCTCGCCGTCGCGGGCCAGGCCCTCGATCGTGAGGACCTCGGCGCCGTCCGCCTGGACGGCCAGCACGGAGCAGGACTTCACGCTCTGCCCGTTCAGGTGCACGGTGCAGGCTCCGCAGTTGCTGGTGTCGCAGCCGACCACGGTTCCGGTCTTGCCCAGGCGCTCTCTGAGGTAGTGGACCAACAACATTCGGGGCTCGACCTCGTCGGCGTAGTTCACGCCGTCGACGGTCACCCGGACCTCTGCCATGAGTTTCTCTCCCAACCGCGGTGGTGGTCGCGTGCCGCCGGTTCACCCGGCGCTCTCGGGCCCGCCAGGGCTGTGGCGGCGACCACATCACACTCCCGATCATCAACGGGTGCAAGACGGCTTCGGACCGCTCACCTGCCCGATGGCACCGCGGTCCGCAGGCGCGGAGTCATCACGCGATCGAATCCGCACACACGGCGACAACCCGCCAGATCGTTCACCTGTCCGGACCAATCCCCTTGGTGGGTCCGCCCGGTCCGGTGGGCAGCAGCGCCGCCGGGTCGCGATCCCGCAGGGCACCCCACCAGAGGCCGGCGCCGTAGGCCAGGTCGTCGAGCCGGTGGGCGACCACATGGGTCAGCGGATCGGTCCGCACCGCGGGGTCGCGGTCCCGGTGGACCCACCAGTCCCCCAGCCCCTCCGCGACGGCGGCGAACAGCACCGCGCGCCGCGCCCGTCGGGAGAAGGGGAGCAGGGCCGCCGCGACGGGCCAG
>NZ_JACBXB010000491.1 GCF_013870575.1 Pseudonocardia pini | reverse complement strand
GACTTCGGGTTCGCCCCGGTCGAGGCCGCGGAGCGCGCCCTGTCCCGGGCGGGCATCGGCTGGTCGGACGTCGCGGCGGTCGAGCTGAACGAGGCCTTCGCGGTGCAGTCGCTGGCCTGTGTGGACGCCTGGAAGGTGGACCCGGAGATCGTGAACGCCAAGGGTGGGGCCATCGCCATCGGCCATCCGCTCGGGGCGTCGGGCGCCCGGGTGCTGGGCACCCTCGCCGCCCGGCTCGTCGAGTCGGGGGAGCGCTGGGGGGTCGCCGCGATCTGCATCGGCGTGGGCCAGGCGCTCGCCGTGGTGCTGGAGAACGTCGCGGGGTCGGCGTCGTGACCGCCCGCGTCTGCGCCGACCACGACGCGGCGGTCGCCGGGACCCCGGACGGTGCGACGGTCCTGGTGGGCGGGTTCGGCATGGCGGGCATGCCCGTGGATCTGATCGACGCCCTGATCCGCCAGGGCGCCGCGGACCTGACCGTGGTGTCGAACAACGCCGGCAACGGCGACACCGGCCTGGCCGCGCTGCTGGCCACGGGCCGGGTGCGCAAGGTGATCTGCTCCTTCCCGCGGCAGGCCGACTCGTGGGTGTTCGACGAGCTCTACCGCTCGGGCCGGATCGAGCTGGAGGTCGTGCCCCAGGGCAACCTCGCCGAGCGGCTGCGCGCCGCCGGGGCGGGGATCGGGGCGTTCTTCACCCCGACCGGGGCCGGGACGCCGCTGGCGGAGGGCAAGGAGACCCGCGAGATCGACGGGCGCGTGCACGTCCTCGAGTACCCCATCAAGGGGGACCTCGCGATGATCAAGGCGCACGTCGCCGACCGGATGGGGAACCTGGTGTACCGCAAGACCGCACGGAACTTCGGGCCGGTGATGGCCACGGCCGCCGCCACGGTGGCGGTGCAGGTCGACCGCGTCGTCGACGCCGGTGGGCTGGACCCGGAGGCCGTCGTGACCCCGGGCATCTACGTCGACCGCATCGTCTCGGCGGAGCCGGAGGTGGCCGCGTGAGTACGCGCTCGAAGGACGAGATCGCCGCGGCCATCGCCCGCGACATCGCCGCGACCCATCCCGACGGGGCGTACGTGAACCTGGGCATCGGCCAGCCCACGCTCGTCGCCGACCACCTGCCCCCGGGCTCCGGGGTGGTGCTGCACACCGAGAACGGCATGCTGAACATGGGCCCGGCCGCGCACGGCGACGACATCGACCCCGACCTGATCAACGCGGGCAAGGTCCCGGTCACCGAGCTGTCGGGGGCGTCCTACTTCCACCACGCCGACTCCTTCGCCATGATGCGCGGCGGCCATCTCGACGTCTGCGTGCTGGGGGCCTTCCAGGTCTCCGCCGCGGGCGACCTCGCGAACTGGCACACGGGCGCCCCCGGGGCCATCCCGGCCGTGGGCGGGGCGATGGACCTCGCGATCGGGGCGAAGCGGGTCTGGGTGATGATGACGCTCTTCGACAAGCAGGGCGCGCCGAAGATCGTCCCGGAGTGCACCTACCCGCTCACCGGACTGGGCTGCATCGACCGCGTCTACACCGACCAGGGCACGTTCGAGGTCGGCGCGGCGGGCGTCCGGGCTCTCGAGCTGTGCGGGATCTCGGCCGGGGAGCTCGCCGCCCGGCTGGCGCCGCTCACGCCGAGCGTCGCGTAGACACGGCCCAGGGGTGCCTCCTCGCTCGGGCTCATCGGCCTGCTGCCGGCCGGGTCCGTTCAGGCGGTGACCCGGCGGGGCACGTAGCGCAGGGAGAACGCCCCCGACCGGAACTCCCGGCGCTCCACGAGCGTCAGGTCGAGCGGCTCGCGCAGGCCTGCGAGCAGGGTCGGCCCGTGCCCCGCCACGACGGGGTGCACCACGAACTCGTACTCGTCGATGAGCCCCAGGTCCGCCAGGGCGAGTGGCAGGGTCACGCCTCCCACGTACAGGCCCTTGCCCGGCTGCTGCTTGAGGTGGCGGACGGCCTCCCCCAGGTCGCCCCGCAGGAGCTCGGCGTTCCAGTCGACGCCCTCCAGGGTGCTGGAGACGACGTACTTCCTCGCCCGGTCGATCGTCTCCCCGAAGGGGAGCATCCAGTCCGGTCGCGTCGCCGCGACGGGCGGGCGCCACGCCTCCTGCATCATCTCGTAGGTCACCCGGCCGAAGAGGAGGGCGTCGGCCCGCTCCAGGATGGCGGCGGAGTGGTGGTGCAGCTCCTCGTCGGTGCTCGCCGCCCGGTGATCGCAGCACCCGTCGAGGGTGACGTTGATGGAGTATCGGAGCGGTCTCACCGGGGGCTCTCCCTCGCTGCGGTCACGGGCGTCCGGCGGACCGTACCGGGATCCCCCGGGAGCGGCGGTCGTGCACCGCCGGTCCCGAGGGCCGCGCTCACCGCCCCGCGACGGGCAGCGCGGCGACCGCGGCGGGCCGGAAGCCCTTGACCAGCAGGTAGATGCCGAGGGAGAACTCCCAGGCCGCGATCGGGAGTGCGGCCACCGCGGCGATCGGCGCCATCCGGTCGTACGCGCCGAAGAGGATCGCGAGGTCCGAGGCCAGCAGGAGGGGAGCGCCGACGAGCCCCACGACCGGGAGGACGCGCGGGACCAGGCCGGAGCGGTACAGCACGTAGCCCAGGCACAGGGCGTTGACGGCGGGCGCGAGGCTCTGCGAGAGCAGGAAGGCCCAGTCGTAGCCCGCGACCAGGGCGTGTCCGGCCAGGACCAGCGACGCCGGGTCGGCCGACGAGGCGGCGGCGACGTCTCGCAGGGTGACCAGCGTCAGCAGGTTCGCGACGCCGACCAGGATGAGGGCGGCCTCCAGGATCCGGGAGGCGACGAACCCGAGGGCGGCCGTCTCGCTCTGCCGCCTCGTGACGGGGTAGAGCACCACGGCCGTGCCGATGCCGGCCAGGGCGACGACGACCTCGGAGAGTGCGCCCCACAGCAGCCCGGTGTCGCCACCCGCGCCCAGGACGAAGGCGGCGGGGTCGTGGACGGGGCCGTACAGCGCGAGCGTGGGTATCGAGACGAACGTGAGCACGTAGAGCGCGCCGGCGAGGAGGGCCCTCCTGCGCATCGGGTCGACGGGGGTCGTCGTCGACGGGGTGGTCGTGGTCGTCATGGCGGTCTCCTGGTGGATCACGGTGATTCGTGGGCTGGTTCGGCGTCGAGGCGGCGGAGGGCGACCAGGGGCAGGCCCAGGTCGCGGATCCTCCGGAGGACGCCGTGGAGTGCGGCCTGGTCGGCGAGCACGCCGTGCAGGGTGGTGCTGTCGCCGCCCGCGGTGAGGGTCATGCCGTCGAACCAGGCGGTCCAGCGGGGGTCGAGGCGGCCCGCGAGGCGGATCTCGTAGAGGGACGCCTCGGCGCGGCGGGCGTGCGCGTCCTCCGCCATGGCGTGCCCCTCTCGGTGGGTGTCGGTGCACGCCGAAAGCTAGGCAAAGGGGTGGGGAGAGCGGCTCACCCTTCGTGGTGAGCCGGTGGGTGAACCGTCAGCGCGGCGCGAGCAGGTCGAGCTCCGCGCCGCGGCGGACCGCCGCCCGGCGGTTGTTGACCCCGAGCTTCGTGTAGATGTTCTTGACGTGTGTCCGGACGGTGTTCACGGACACGAACAGGCGGCGGGCGATCTGCGGGCCGTCCAGCTCGGTGCCGAGCAGCCGCAGCACGTCCAGCTACACCGTGTCGGTGGCGACGACGGGCGGCGGCAGCGTCCAACGCTCGGGCGGCGGGGGCGGGTCCAGCGGACTGGCCGACGTCGTGGAGCTGATCCTGGACAAGGGCCTCGTCATCGACGTGTTCGTCCGGGTCTCGATCGTCGGCATCGAGCTGCTGACCATCGACGCCCGGATCGTCGTGGCCAGCGTCGACACCTTCCTCCGCTTCGCGGAGGCGACGAACCGGCTCGACCTCTACAGCAGCGAGAAGCGCGGCACCGACCTCCCGGAGATCCTGCAGAAGACCACCGAGAAGGCGATGCGTTGAGCTACTCCTCGGGGGCGTAGCGCCGGAGCTCCTGCTCGACCCGGGTGGTGGCGGTGCGGAGGAGGGCGGTGAGGTCCTCCGGGGTCCGGTCGGGGTGGGTGGACCAGGCCGTGAGCTCGGCGACGTGGATCGCGTGGACGCCGGGCGGGAGGTTCCAGCGGACCTCGGTGCCGGGGTCGGCGCCGAGGACGTGCCAGGTGTACTCGAGCACCATCCGGCCCGCGACGGGATC
>NZ_JACBXB010000490.1 GCF_013870575.1 Pseudonocardia pini | reverse complement strand
GCCTCCCACCGCCCCCTGCTCGACGGCGTGGCGGCGCGGCACGGGGGGATCGACGTCGCCGTCGTCGCGTTCGGGCTGCTGGGGGACCAGGCGCGGGCGGAGGCCGACACCGCGCACGCGGTGCAGATCGTGCACACCGACTACGTGGCGCACGTCCAGGTCCTCACCGAGCTGGCGCAGGTGATGCGGGCCCGGGGCCACGGCACGATCGTCGTCTTCTCGTCCGTGGCCGGTGCCCGGGTGCGCCGCGCGAACTACGTCTACGGCTCCGCGAAGGCCGGGCTGGACGGGTTCGCCTCCGGTCTCGCCGACGCCCTCCACGGCTCCGGCGTGCGGCTCGTGCTGGTCCGGCCCGGGTTCGTGATCGGCCGGATGACCGAGGGCATGACCCCCGCGCCCTTCTCCAGCACCCCCGACCAGGTCGCGGACGCGACGGTCGCCGCCCTGCGCGGCGGGCGGGACGAGGTGTGGGTGCCGCGGGTCCTGCAGCCGGTGTTCGCCCTGCTCCGACACGCCCCGCGGGCGCTCTGGCGCCGGATGCCGCGCTGACCGCTCGGTGCCCGCCCGTCCCGAGGGCGAGAACGTCCGCGGGTGGTCCTCCACTGATCGTTCGGTCAGGTCGATAGTCGACAGTTCGGTGACGCCGCGTCACCGCGCTGGCGCCTACGTGACGGGGGTCCTAGTGTCGGGTGCGCATCTCCCCATGTGACGACGACGTCAGGAGGACTTCCAGTGCAGACTCGCGGAGCAGTGGTCCGGCAGGCACCCGGCAAGTACGAGGTCGTCGATCTCGAGGTCGACGACCCCCGCAACGGTGAGATCCAGGTCCAGATGGTGGCCTCGGGCATGTGCCACTCGGACGACCACATCGCCACCGGGGACATCCCCGTCGGCGTCTACCCCTTCGCCGGTGGGCACGAGGGTGCGGGCATCGTGACCAAGGTGGGTCCGGGCACGCCGAACTTCGCCGAGGGCGATCACGTCGTGTTCTCGTTCCTGCCCGGCTGCGGCAAGTGTCGGTGGTGTGCGAGCGGGCAGCAGAACCTCTGCGACCTGGGCGCGGGCCTGCTGGCGGGCTCCCGCTGGACCGACCCGACGAGCTACCGGCTCAGCCTCGACGGCCAGCCGGTGGGCCAGATGTGCGGCATCTCGACCTTCTGTGAGACGACGACGGTCTCGGTCGACTCGGCCGTGAAGGTGCCGGACGACATCCCGCTCGACAAGGCCTGCCTGGTCGGCTGCGGCGTGGGCACCGGATGGGGCTCGGCGGTCAACTCCGCCGAGGTCCGGCCGGGTGACACCGTGATCGTCATGGGCATCGGCGGGATCGGGATCAACGCGGTGCAGGGCGCGCGGCACGCGGGCGCGTCGAACATCATCGCGGTGGACCCGGTGGCCTTCAAGCGTGAGAAGGCCCAGGAGTTCGGCGCGACCCACGCCGTCGAGACGATGGAGGAGGCCGCCGAGCTCGGCCGCCAGTTCACCAACGGGCAGGGCGCGGACTCCGCGATCGTGACCGTCGGCGTGACGACCGGCGACCACGTGGCCCAGGCCTTCGGCGCGATCCGCAAGGCGGGCACCGCCGTCGTGACGGGGCTGGGGGACCTCCAGGAGGTCGGGGTGCCGATCGCGATCTCCGAGCTGACCCTGTTCCAGAAGCGCCTGCAGGGCTCGCTGTTCGGGGCCTCGGCGCCGAGCTACGGCATCCTGCGCCAGCTGGAGATGTACCAGCAGGGCGCGCTCAAGCTCGACGAGCTGGTGACCAAGACCTACACGCTCGACGAGATCGGCCAGGGCTACCAGGACATGCACGACGGCAAGAACATCCGCGGCGTCATCATCTACTGACCCTGTGAGCGGCGGTCGCCGCTCACGAGGGTGGGTGGTCAGTTGTCCCGCGCCTCCAGCTTCTCGCGGACGTCCTCGGGCAGCAGCTCACGCAGCTGCTCGGGGAGCAGCGGGAGGTCGAGGAGGCTGAGCTTGACCCGGCTGCGCCGGGCGTGGAGGTCCGGGTCGAGCCGGACCACGCGCCCGGCGTCCGGCTGTACGGAGACCTGCAGTCGGTCGCCGGGCGCCACGTCCGCCCGCCCGATCCCGTCGACCTCCACCGCGAGGGTGCCGCTGCGCGGGGTGAGGTCCAGGGCCAGGACGTCCGCCCCGGCGAGCACGAGCGGGCGGGAGATCCCGGACATCGGCGCGGACGGGGTGACCACGATCCCGTCGACGGACGGCGAGACCAGCGGCCCGCCCGCCGCGTAGCTGTAGGCCGAGGACCCGGCCGGGGTGGCGACGACGAGGGCGTCGCACCGGTAGTAGCCGAAGCTCAGGCCGTTCACGGACAGGGTGGCGTCCACGGTGCCGCGGCCCGGGTGCCGGGCCAGGGCGAGGTCGTTGAACGCCACGCTGCGCCGTTCGCCCTGGACGATCCGCAGCGCGCTGTGCGGCTCCTCGGTGAAGTCGCCGCTGATCAGCCGCGGCAGCGCCGTGTCCAGGTCGGCCGGGGTCACCTCCACCAGGAACCCCAGGTTGCCGAGGTGCACGCCCAGGACCGGCACCGGGCGCTCCGCCACGAGCCGCAACGCCCCGAGCATGGTGCCGTCGCCCCCGAGGCTGAGGACGCCGTCGCACTCGGTGGCCAGCTCGTCGGTCGAGACGGGGACCGCGCCCGACACCCGGCCCGCGTCCGCGGCGCGCACCAGGACCTCGACGCCGTGCTCGTGGGCGAAGGCGACGGCGCGCTCGGCGACGTCGGTCACGTCGTTGCGGGGATGGAGGACGAGGGCGATGCGGGAGGCGTGCACACCCCCCAGTCTGGATCACCGGGGTGGATACTCGGCGATCGTGCGCGCCACCGAGCTGCTCCTGATCGACGGACACAACGACCTGCCCTGGGCCCTCCGGGTGCTCGACGGGCCCGAGCCCGACCTCGCCGCGGGGGAGCCGCGCCTGCACACCGACCTGCCCCGGCTGCGCGCGGGCGGGGTGGGTGCGCAGTTCTGGTCGGTCTACGTGCCCTGCTCGTACGACGGGGCGGCGGCCGTCGCCGCCGTCGTCGAGCAGGTGGAGCGGGTGTACGCCCTCGCCGACCGGTACCCGGCGGACCTGCGCGTGGTCACCACCGCCGACGAGGTCGTGGCCGCCCACGCGGACGGCTGGATCGGGTCGCTGCTCGGCGCCGAGGGCGGGCACTCGATCGGCGGGTCGTTGCAGGTCCTGCGCGCGCTGCGGCGCTCCGGCGTCCGCTACATGACGTTGACGCACAACTCGAACACCGACTGGGCCGACTCGGCCACGGACACCCCCGTGCACGGCGGCCTGTCGGAGTTCGGGCTCTCGGTCGTGGCGGAGATGAACCGGATCGGCATGATCGTGGACCTCTCGCACGTGGCCGCGACCACGATGCGAGCGGCGCTCGCGGCGACCCGGGCGCCCGTGCTGTTCACCCACTCCTCGGCCCGCGCGGTCACGGACCATCCGCGCAACGTGCCCGACGACGTCCTGGAGTCGTTGCGGGACAACGGCGGCGTGTGCATGGTCACCTTCGTCCCGCGGTTCGTCTCGCGCGCGGTGGCGGACTGGGACGCGCGGCTGGCCGACGCCATGGCGGCCGCCGGGGCGGACCACCGCGACCTGCGTGCGCGAGACGCCTTCGCCGCGACCTGGGACGGCCCGAAGCCGCCCGGCGCGACCCTGGACGACGTCGTCGCGCACCTGGAGCACGCCCGCGAGGTCGCCGGGATCGAGCACATCGGGATCGGCGGGGACTACGACGGCGTGGCCGAGCTCCCGGCGGGCCTGGAGGACGTGAGCGGCTACCCGAGACTGTTCGACGCCCTGCGCGCCAGGGGCTGGAGCCCCGCGGACCTCCGCAGCCTGGCGGGCGAGAACACCCTGCGCGTCCTCCGCGCGGTGGACGAGGTGGCCCACGCGGACTGACCTCGGGGGTGATCAACAGGCCCTGAGGCAGGTTGGATCATGCGGAAACCTGCGTGGGGGTCTGTTGATCACCCCGGGTGGTGATCAACAGGCCTTGAGGCAGCTTTGATCATGCAACAGCCTGCGTGAGGGCCTGTTGATCACTGCTGGGGGTGATCAACAGGCCCTGAGGGTCGGGCGGAGGTCCTGCGGCTCCACCGACTCGACGCCCTCCTGGGTGATGCGGGCCGCGAGGGTCGCGGCGTGGTGCTGCAGGCCGCGCACGTC
>NZ_JACBXB010000048.1 GCF_013870575.1 Pseudonocardia pini | reverse complement strand
TCGAGCCGCTCGCGGGACCGCCGCAGGGCCCGCCACGCGCACCGGGCCAGGGAGTAGTCGAGGAGGACGACGGTGTCGGCGACCTCGAGACGCACGGCCAGGTCGTCGTAGGGCCCGAGGTCCCCGTCGGCCACCCAGCGGGTTCGGGTGAGCAGCTCCGCCCGCTGGACCTCGGCCCACTCCTCCCGAGACAGGGGCCGGAGCTCGGGCGTGGTCCAGAACACCGCGTCCAGCTCGACGACAGGGGCACCGGTCAGCGCCCCGATCCGCCGGGCGAGCACGCTCTTGCCCGCCCCTCCCCGGCCCAGCAGGACGACCCGGTCCACTCCGCCATCCTTCCGCACCGCGGTGGGCACCCGGCAGGATCGCCTCATGAGCGCCACCCCGGGCACCGACGCCCTCCTGGCCGGGCTCCGGCGGATCTGCCTCGCGCTGCCGGAGGTCACCGAGGGACTCACGCACGGCGGGGAGACCTGGTTCGTCCGGCGCCGGTCGTTCGCGAAGTTCGTCGACCCGGAGCAGCACCGGCTCGACGAGCGGAGCGTCGCGTTCTGGGCCGCGGCCGCCCCCGGCACGCGCGAGGAGCTGGTCGCCGCCGACCCGGACCGGTTCTTCCCCCCGCGCTTCGGAGGCAGGCACTGGGTCGGCATGCGCCTGGACCGGGACCCGGACTGGGCCGAGGTGCGCGAGATCGTGGTGGACGCCTACCGCCAGAACGCCCCGAAGGGCCTGGTCGACCGCCTCCCGTGAGACCTCACGCCTTCGGGATGGTGGTCTCCGTGGACTCGCCGAGCCGCCGCTGGCTGAAGCGGGCGATCAGGAACAGGATCGACCCGACGACGAGGTAGCCGGCGCCGATCAGCCAGATGGTCAGCGACTGCTGGGTGAGCAGCACGATGCTCGCGATGATGGCCAGGATCGGCACGACGATCGGCACCGAGAAGTGCTCGTGCTCGACCCGGTCCTTCTTCAGCACGATCGCCGACACGTTCGTGGCGATGAAGACCAGCACGAGCAGCAGCACGGTGGTGTCGGCGAGCTGGCCGATGTTCCCGACGAAGCTCATCCCGATCGTGGCCAGGCCGACGAACACGATCGCCACCCACGGGGTGCGGCGGGTCGGCGCGACCTGCCCGAACACCGACGGCAGCAGCCCGGCCTCGGCGAGGCCGTAGGTGGCCCGGCTGGCCATCACCATGAACAGCAGCGCGCCGTTGGCGATCGCGACCAGCGCGATCAGCGAGAACAGCCACTCGGGGATGGGCAGCCCGGAGGCGGTGATCACCTCGAGCAGCGGCCCGCTCGAGTTCGCCATCGTGGTGGGGTCGACGACGATCGCGGCACCGAGCGCGATGAGCAGGTAGACGACGCCCGCGGTGAGGATCGCCCCGAACAGCGCGCGCGGATAGGCCTTCGACGGCTCCTTGACCTCCTCCGCCATGTTCGCCGCGGCCTCGAAGCCGAGGAACGAGAAGAACGCGACGACCGAGGCGGCGAAGGCGCCCATCAGGATGGGCTGGTCCGGGGAGGGCGTGAGGATCCGGCTCGGGTCGCCCTCGCCGCTGCCGAACACGATGGCGGCGACCACGATCACCATGACGAGGCCGCTCACCTCGATCACCGTCATCACGACGTTGGCCGACAGGGACTCCCGCACGCCGCGCAGGTTGATGGCGATGAGCAGCAGCAGGAAGACGATCGAGACGGGCGCGGCGGGCACGTCGACCAGGGCGGTCAGGTAGTCGCCCGCGAAGGCGTTGGCCAGCAGCGCGGAGGTCGTGATGCCCGACGAGAGCATCAGGAAGCCGATGACGAACGTGAGGTAGGGCTTGTCGAACGCCCGCTGCACGTACCGCGCCGCGCCGCCGGCGTGCGGGTACTTAGTGATCATCTCCGCGTAGGTGCCCGCCGTCAGCAGGGCCAGGACCAGCGCGATCACCAGCGGGAGCCACAGCATCCCGCCGACGTCCGCGGCCATGGTGCCGACGAGGGTGTAGATGCCCGCCCCGAGGGTGTCACCGACGATGAAGAAGAACAGGAGGGTGACGCCCACCGTCCGCTTCAGCTTCGTCTGGTGCCCGGCGGATCCACCGGTATCCGTCAATTCGGCCATTCCGCATGCTTGCACGGTTCGGACCCCGCCACCGGTCGTGGCGAACAGACGAAACAGGACCGTCAAACAGCGGTGTCGACGACCGGGCCCGCAGCGTGCAGGCCGCTCCCCATCCGCCGCCGACCGCGGGCCGACCCGCGTCGGTCAGGTGCGCAGCCAGGCGAGGACCGCCTTGACCCGCCGGTGGTCGTCTCCGGACGGGGTGAGGTCCAGCTTGGTGAAGATGGCGGAGATGTGCTTCTCCACGGCCCCCTGCGAGATCACCAGGGCCCGGCCGATCGCGGTGTTGGTGCGGCCCTCCGCCATCAGGCCGAGCACCTCGCGTTCGCGCGGGGACAGGGCGGCGACCGGGTCGCGGCGGCGGCGGTGGGTGAGCAGCGCCTTGACGACCTCGGGGTCCAGCACGGTGCCGCCCGCGGCCACCCGGACCAGGGCGTCGGACAGCTCGGCCAGCTTCGACACCCGGTCCTTGAGCAGGTAGCCGACGCCGCCGCCCGCGGCCAGCAGGTCCCCGGCGTAGGTCTCCTCGACGTACTGCGAGAGCACCAGGATCCCCGTCGCGGGCCACCGCTCGCGCACCTCCAGCGCCGCGCGCAGGCCCTCGTCGGTGAACGACGGCGGCATCCGCACGTCGACGACGGCGACCGCGGGCCGGTGCGTCGCCACCGCCTCGACCAGCGCCTCGCCGTCCCCCACTGCGGCGACGACGGTCGTGTCGGCTTCCTCGAGCAGCCGCACCAGCCCCTCCCGGAGCAGCAGCGAGTCCTCCGCCAGCACGACCTTCATCCAGGACCCCCTACAGACCGGCGAGCGGGATCTCCGCGGTGAGCACGGTCGGCCCCCCGGGCGGGCTCACCACGTCGAGCACACCCTCCACCGCGGACAGTCTGTCGGACAGCCCCGCGAGGCCGTGCCCCTTTCCCAGGTGCGCGCCGCCCACGCCGTCGTCGGCGACCTGGACGAGGACCCGCTCGGCGTCCGCGCCGACCGTCACGGTGCAGAGGGAGGCGCCGGAGTGCTTCGCGACGTTCGTCAGGGCCTCGGTGACCACGAAGTAGGCCGTGTTCTCGACGGCCGCGGCGAGCCGTCGACCGTTCGGCAGGGCGACGTCGAGGGAGACCTGGACCAGGCTGCGGGCGGCGGCCGCGGCCAGCGCCGCCTCGAGCCCGCGGTCGGCGAGGATCGGCGGGGCGATCCCGCGGGCGAGCGCGCGGAGCTCGGCGAGCGTCTCCCGGCTCTGGACCAGGGCCTCCTCCACGAGCGTGCGGGCCTTCTCCGGATCGTCGTCGAGCCTGCGGCCCGCGCTCTCCAGGTCCATGTTGAGCCGCACGAGGCGCTGCTGCGGACCGTCGTGGATGTCCCGCTCGAGCCGGCGCAGGGTCTGCGCCTCGGCCTCGACGGCGGCCCGCCTGCTCGTGGCGAGCTGGTCGGCGCGGGCCTTCAGCGCTGCGGTCTGGTTGGTCAGCAGCCCCCGCGCGACGCCGGCCCGGAAGGCGACGAGGCCGCGGACCACCCACGGGGTGGTGGCGACCATGAGGACGCCCAGCACCGTCGTCGTGAGGATGTCGCCGAGGCGCGACGAGCTCTGCGTGAGCAGGCCGAAGAGGCCGAAGTAGTCGTCGTCGGAGCGCGGGAGGGACCACTCCCAGAGCACGTAGAGGGCGCCGCCGAGACCCCCGACGGACCAGGACACGGCGATGCAGAACGTGGCGATCCGGACGGGGAACGCCACGACCGCGTGCAGCAGGTCCCGCCAGGACTGAGGGTCCCCGAGCGAGCGGAACATCCGCCCGGCCCCGGAGCCGCCCGGCTCGCGGTAGTGGTGCGGGGGCAACGCGCGACCGGTGGCCTGCTCGGTGCCTCGGCGCTCCAGGGTGGCGAAGCCGCGGGAGGCGCGCAGGGTCAGCGCGAGGATCGGCACGCCCAGCCAGATCACGAGGGTGGCGACTCCCGCCGAGAACCCCGCGACGGCGACCACGAAGGCAGGGATGGCGAGCGGGAGGCCGAGGACCAGGTAGCGGAGCTGTGCGCCCAGCCTCGCGCGGTGCGGGGCGGCGGCGACGGTCGCGGACGCGCTCACGAGGCCACCGCCTCTCCGGGTGTCGGGCCGGGTCTCGGATCGAGGGGTTCCATGCCGTCCAGCCTGGTCCGGCCGGACCCCCCGCCCCAGCCGGTGGCCCGCAGAGACTCGGGTGGGGCCAACCCCACCCTAATCTCCCCACGACCGACTCGACGGCGGCTCCTCGCGGTCCGCGTACTGGGTCGCGATCGCGGTGGCGCGGCGGCGCAGGGAGGTGCGCAACGACTGCGGGGCCAGGGCCTCCGCGGCCGCGCCGAGTCGCCACAGCGCCCATTCGGCGTGCCAGGCGTCCTGGAAGGTCAGCTCCATCCGGAGCCGCCCGTCCGCCTCGGGTTCCTCGGCGCGGACGGTCAGCGCGGTGTCCAGCAGGGCTTCCCGCCGCGCCGGGTCCACCCGGACCAGCACCGTGAGGTGGTCGTCGGCGAGGAACCGTGCGGCGCGCTCCCGCCAGAGCGTGTCGAGGTCGACCAGGTCCGGTCGCTCCGCCGGTTCGGGGAGCTCCTCGGCCGCCCTGATCCGGGACAGCCGGTAGGTGCGGTCCGCGCCGGACCGCGTGGCCAGGAGGTAGCCGCGGTCCCGCACGGTGACCAGGCCGATCGGGTCCACGGTGCGCCACCGCGGCGGCCCGCCGGCGGCCGCGTAGTGGATGCGCAGCCGGTGCCCGACGAGCACCGCACGCCGGATCTCGATCATCGCGGCGCCGGGTACCTCCTCGGTGGCGGCCCGACGGGAGAGCAGGTCGGTCTCCGGCTCGACCAGGAACCGCTGGGCCGCGTCGCTCGCGGTGGCACGGTGGCCGTCGGGCAGCGCGTCGACCACCTTCCGCATGGCCGAGGCGAGCGCCGAGCCGAGCCCGAACACCTGCTCGCCGCGCGTCGACCCGGCGGTGAGCAGGGCGAGCGCCTCGTCGTGGTTCAGCCCGGTCAGCTCGGTGCGGAAGCCCGGCGCCAGCACGAAGCCGCCGTACCGGCCGCGCTCGGCGTAGACCGGGACGCCGGCCGCGGACAGCGCCTCGACGTCCCGCAGCACGGTGCGGGTGGAGACCTCCAGCTCGCGGGCGAGCGTGTCCGCGGTGAGGCGTCCGCGCCTGCGCAGCAGCAGGACCAGCGAGACCAGCCGGTCGGCGCGCACCTCGAGACCGTATCCGATACCTGACCGAGGATGTCGTGATTCGTCGGCAGGCTCCGAGAAGACGACATCCGAGGGCGAGAGCCCACGAACGAACGGAGCATCCTGCGATGGAACGCACAGCGGTCAACCCGGTGTCGTGGTCGGTGGAGCTGGGGTTCGACCAGGGACAGCTCGTCTCCGGGCACACCCGGACCCTGTACTGCTCGGGGCAGACCGCGACGAGCGGCGACGGCAAGCCCCTCCACGACGGCGACATGGCGGCACAGGTGGCGTCGAGCCTGGACAACGTCGAGGCCGTGCTCGGCGGGGCGGACATGACCCTGGCGAACCTGGTGCGGCTCACCGTCTACACGACCGACGTCGACCTGCTCCTCCAGCACTACGGCGTGCTGGCGGCGCGGTTGGGCGCGGCGGCGGTGGCGCCGCCGACCACACTCCTCGGCGTGACCCGCCTGGCGATACCCGGCCGGCTCGTCGAGCTGGAGGCGACCGCCGTGGCCTGACGGAGCCCGCTCAGGGGACCCGCCCGATCGCCATCAGGTGGTTGCTGATGTCCCGGACACCCGGGAGGTGTCCGGTCGCCCGCGCGAGGGTCGAGGCCGCGCTCAGGAGCTCCGGCCGACCGGGGTCGAGGTGCTCCCACGCGAGTCCGGCGACGCCCTCGGCGGCGTGCACCTCGACCTCGCGCAGTCCGGTCTCCACGAGCTCCCGCTCGAGTGGGCCCAGGGCGGAGCGGGCCGTCAGCCGGGCGGACTCGTCGAACCGGCTGGTGTAGTTGTCGCGGATCGCTGGTCGATCGCCGCCTGATCCATCGGGGCGGCCTAGCGATCGAGAGGCAGGAGGCCACCGAGGATCCTGCGGAGGGCGTCGGGGATCGGGTCGGTGTGGGTCGTCGCCGGGGCGAGGGCCGCCAGGTGCGGGTGGTTGCCCTGCGCCGCCACGTGGGCCACGAACCGCGCGCCGCGCAGCATGTCCACCGGGGAGGCCTCGGCCTGTGCCGCGGCGGCCACCACGGCGTTGAGCATCGCGAGCGCGACGACCTTCTCGCCGTCGGACGCGGGGTGCTCGGCGAGGACGGCGAGGACGTACTCGGTCACGTCGAGCCCCCTCGGGCCCGCCACCGGCCGGGTGAGCGCCAGCTCGGCCAGCCAGGGGTGGCGCCGGTAGATCTCGCGGGCCTGCAGGCCGACGTCGACCAGGTCGTCGAGCCACTCGCCGGACGGGGCGTCGAGCCGGTACTCGGCCGCGACGTGGTCGGCCATCAGGTCCAGCAGGTCCTCGCGGGTCTCGACGTAGCGGTAGAGCGACCCGGCGCCGGTGCCCAGCTCGGCGGCGACGTGTCGCATCGAGACGCCCGCGAGCCCGTCGCGGTCCGCCACCCGCACCGCGGCCTCGGTGATCTCGGCCCGACTGCGCCCCGCGGGCCGCCCCACCCCGGAGCCCTCGGGGCGCATCCAGATCAGGTCCGACGACGTCATCCCCACCCCTCTCGATTGCGAACAGTGTACGCATGGCAGAGGCGTCGGCCGCATTCGCGAACATCGATCGCGATATGGAGGGCTACCTCGCCACCCGGCGCGCGGACATGGACGTCGCCACCCCTCCGTTGCGCGCGAAGGGCCTGCGGGCGGACGCCCTCGTCGCCGCGAACGAGATCGCGCGGACCAGCGAGACGCTGCAGGCGGACGCCTGAGCCGTCTCGCCGGCGTTGGCCACCGAGGACGGTGACGACACCGCTCAGGGACTGGGTGAACGCGCTCGCCCACTGACGCTGTCGCGCACGGGACCGATGGGGCAAGGTCATCTCGTGGGCTGGATCGCGCGGACTCTGGTCGCGTACCCGGAGATCGCGGTGCTGCTGGCCGTGGGGCTCGGCTTCGCGTTGGGCAGGCTGCGCTACCGGACGATCTCCCTCGGCGCTGTCACCGGCACCCTGGTCGTCGGGATCCTGCTCGGCGCGCTGGTGAGCGTGCCGACCGCCGACGGCGTCGCCCACCTGTCGGTGTCCGGCCCGGCGAAGAACATCTTCTTCCTGCTGTTCCTCTTCGCCCTCGGGGTGCGGCTCGGCCCGCAGTTCGTCGCCGGGCTGAAGGGCACCGGGGCACCGCAGGCGCTCTTCGCGGTGGTGCTGGCGGTGGTGGGGGTCGGTGTCGTGGTCGCCCTGGCGGCGGTCATGGACCTCAATCCCGGCGTCGCGGCGGGCATCGCGGGCGGCGGGCTGACCCAGTCGGCGATCGTCGGGGTGGCGCAGGGCTCGATCGCGGGCCTCGCACAGAGCCCGGAGACGATCGAGGACTGGACCGACCTCGTTCCCGTCGCCTACGCCGTGACCTATCTGTTCGGGACCATCGGCACGGCCGTGTTCTGCGCGAACGTCGCGCCCCGCATGCTCGGGATGCGAGACGTCGCAGGGTCGGCGGCCGCGCTCGAACGTCGGCTCGGCCTCACCGAGACCGATCCCGCCGTGCACTCCGCCTACCTCGACGTGACCCGTCGGGCCTACCGGCTCACCGGCCTGCCCGGCGGGGTCGGCACCGCTCGCGACCTGGAGGACCACCTCCGCCGCGCGTGCGGGCAGGACCATCACGTGTACGTCGCCCGGGTCCGGACACCTGCGGGCCTCGTCGACGCGACGCCCGACACCCCGGTGGCGACCGGCGCGGAGGTCGCGCTGACCGCGCGGCGGATGGACCTGTTCGCCCCCCACCTCGCCGGGTTCGCGGAGGAGACCGACGATCCCGCGCTGCTCGGGTTCGCGATCGAGGACCTGTGGGTGGTGGTCGCCGCGCGCGGCGCCGCCGGGCGGGCCGTGGGCGAGCTGCGGTCGGACCCGGACTTCCGTCGGATCTTCGTCCGCGGGCTGCGGCGCAGCGGACACGACGTCCCGCCGGGGGACGCGGTCACCCTCCGGGCGGGCGACGAGCTCCACCTCCAGGGTCCCCTGCCCCTGCTGGAGTCGGTGATCCCGCTGGTCGGGCACGCCGAGCGAGGCGACCAGGGGTCGAGCATGATCGTCCTGGGGCTCGGGGTCGCGGCCGGCGCCCTGATCGGGGTCCCGGCCCTGCACGCGGGCGGGGTGCCGGTGGGGCTCTCCACCAGCGTCGGCGCCCTGCTCGTGGGACTGCTCGTGGGCTGGTACCGCACACGCCGACCGCTGCTGGCCAGGATCCCGGCGGCCACGGACTGGTTCCTCGAGTCCGCCGGGCTGACCTTCTTCATCGCCATGGTCGGCATCGCCGCGGGCCCGTCGTTCGTCTCGGGCCTCGCCCGCTACGGCGTCGGGATCCTGCTCGCCGGGGTCGCCGTGACCCTCGTCCCGTTGGTCGTGATGACGGTGCTGGCCCGATGGGTCTTCCGCTTCGACCCGGTGGTCACCCTCGGGGTCCTGGCCGGGTCCCGCTCGTCCTCCGCGGCCGCCGGTGCGGTCCGGGACGCCGCCCACAGCTCGGTGCCGATGCTCGGGTACACCGTGCCCTACGCCGTCGCGAACGTCGTACTCACCATCGGCGGAGCGGTGGTCGTCGCGTTGACCGCCTGACCTGGAGGCTCCCTGTCATGCCCGACCAACCGCTCAGCCGCGAGGACATCCGCGCGCTGCAGACGCTGTCGCCGTTCGAGCTGAAGGAGAAGCTGCGCGAGATCGCGGGCGCACACGAGGGACGCACCGCGTTCCAGCAGCTCAACGCCGGTCGCGGCAACCCGAACTTCGTGGCCCCCACCCCCCGGGAGGCGTTCTTCCGGCTGGGCTTCTTCGCCCTGGAGGAGTGCCGGGCCACCGTCAGCTGGGACCCGGAGCTCGTCGGCGTCCCGCAGAAGTCCGGGATCGCCGAGCGCTTCCGCTCGTGGCTCGACGCGCACGAGGGCGAGAGCGGTGTCGACCTGCTGCGCCGCGTCCTCGACTGGGGTGTGGACGACTGCGGCTACGACCCGGACGCCTTCGTCTGGGAGCTCGCCGACTCGGTCATCGGCGACCACTACCCCGCCCCCGACCGGATGCTGCACCACGCCGAGGACGTCGTCCTGCGCTACCTGCAGCAGGAGATGGGCCCCGGGATCGGCCCGATGGACCTGTTCGCCGTCGAGGGCGGCACCGCGGCGATCTGCTACATCCTCGACTCGCTCGTGGTGAACCGGCTGCTCAAGCCGGGCGACCGGGTCGCCGTCATGACGCCGATCTTCACGCCCTACCTCGAGATCGCGCGGCTCGAGGAGTACGCCTTCGACCTGGTCCGGCTCCGGGCCGACAGCGTCGCCGAGGACGGCACCCGCATGTGGCAGTTCCCGCCCGCGGAGATCGACAGGCTGCGGGACGGGTCGGTCAAGGCGCTGCTCTGCGTCAACCCCACGAACCCGCCGTCGGTCACCCTCGACCCGGCCACCCTGGAGCGCATCGCCGCCGTCGTCCGGGAGGACAACCCCGACCTGATCGTGGTGACCGACGACGTCTACGGCACCTTCATCGACGGCTTCACCTCGCTCGCCGCGCACGTCCCGCGCAACAGCGTGCTCGTCTACTCGTACTCGAAGTACTTCGGCGCGACCGGCTGGCGGCTCGGCGTCGTCGGCGTCCATCCCGAGACGGTGCTCGACGAGCTCCTCGCCCGGCTTCCCGAGCAGGACAAACAGGCTCTCGACGCCCGCTACGCCCCGCTCACCCTCGCCCCCCGCGAGATCCGGTTCGTCGACCGGCTCGTCGCGGACTCCCGGGACGTCGCGCTCAACCACACCGCCGGGCTGTCCCAGCCCCAGCAGCTGCAGATGCTGCTGTTCTCCGCCTACTGCCTGCTCGACCGGGCCGGTCACTACAAGCAGCAGGCCCAGGCCCTGATCCGACGTCGACTCGACGACCTGCTCGCGGGCATGCGGATCCGGCTGCTCGACGACCCCTACCGCGTGGGCTACTACCTCGAGCTCGACCTGCTCGGCTACGCGGGCCACCACCACGGCCCCGGGCTCGTCGAGTTCCTGCGGGAGAACTACGAGCCCACCGACATCCTCTTCCGGCTGGCCCGCCGGTCCGGTGTCATCGCGCTGAACGGCGGCGGGTTCGACGGCCCGCCCTGGTCGATCCGCCTCTCCATCGCCAACCTGCGGGACTACGAGTACGCCGAGATCGGCCGCGCCATCCGCACCGTGGCCGAGGAGTACCTCGACGAGTGGCGGGCGGGCGGTGGGGTCAGCGGGCCGGGAGCCGCACCCTGACGCGGAGCCCGCCGGTGGCCAGGGGCGTGAGGGTGAGGGTGCCGTCGTGGGCGTCGGTGATGCTCTGGACGATCGCCAGGCCGAGCCCGACCCCGGCGTGGTCGGTGCGCAGGCGCTCGGCGCCGCGCTGGAACGGCTCGGTGAGCGTGGCGACCACCTGCGGCGGCAGCGGCGCGCCGGTGTTCTCGACGGTGAGCACCACGCTCCCGGGATCGACGCCGGTCTCGATGCGCACGGTCCCGCCCTCGGGCAGGTTGTGCACGATCGCGTTGTGCACGAGGTTCGTGGTCAGCTGCCGCAGCAGCGCGGGTGAGCCGCTGGTCGGGGCGATGTCGCCGACGGTCCGGAGCTCGACGCCGTGCTTCTCGGCGAGCGGGAGGAGTGTCTCCGTGGCCTCCTCCCCCAGCAGCGACAGGTCGACGGGCTCGTGGGCGAAGGACCGCTGGTCGGCGCGGCTGAGCAGGAGCAGGGCCTCGGTGAGGTCGATCGCGCGGGCGTTGACGGCATGGAGCCGGTCGAGGAGCTCGTCGTGGTCCCGGTCCCGGCGGGCCACCTCGAGCAGGGTCTGGGTGATCGCCAGCGGGGTGCGCAGCTCGTGGGAGGCGTTGGCGGCGAACCGCTGCCGGCCCGCGACGTGCGCCTCGAGCCGGGCGAGCATGGTGTCGAAGGCGTCGGCGAGGTCGCGGAACTCGTCCCGGCGACCCGGGAGCCGGATCCGGTGGGAGAGGGATCCGGCGGTGGCCAGGCGCGTGGCGTCGGTGATGCGGGTCAGCGGGGCGAGCATGCGGCCCGCGAGGATCCACCCTCCCGCCAGTCCGAGCACGAGGAGGACCGCGAGGACCACCGCCGCCATCGGCGCGAACGAGAGCAGGACGCCGTCGGGGAAGCTGTAGGTGGTGGTGATGATCAGGCCGTTGCGGACGAGGAAGAACCGCAGGGACACCCACAGGGCCGCCAGCAGGACACCGCCGACGAGCACCACGACCCCGGCGTAGCTGAGGGTGAGCCTGAGGCGGACGCTCGGGCCCGGCTCCCTGGTCACGGGGCATCGATGCGGTAGCCGACGCCCGCCACCGTGGCGATGATCCCGGGCTCGCCGAGCCGACGCCGTAGGCCCGAGACCGTGATGCGCACGGCGTTGGTGAACGGGTCGGCGTGCTCGTCCCACGCCCGCTCCAGGAGCTCCTCGGCACCGACGACCCCGCCCTCGGCGGCCACCAGGACCTCGAGCACGGCGAACTGTTTCCTCGTCAGCGCGACGTAGCGGCCGTCGCGGAAGACCTCGCGACGGAAGGGGTCCAGCCGCAGGCCCGCGAGCTCCCGCACGGGCGGCCTGCTGTGCGCGCGCCTGCGGTCGAGCGCGCGGAGCCGGAGCACGAGCTCGCGGAACTCGAACGGCTTGGTGAGGTAGTCGTCGGCGCCGAGGGCGAACCCGGAGGCCTTGTCGTCGAGCCGGTCGGCGGCCGTCAGCATCAGGATCGGCAGGCCGCTGCCCGAGGCGACGATGTGCTCGGCGATCTCGTCGCCGGAGGGCCCGGGGATGTCGCGATCGAGGACGGCGATGTCGTAGGAGTGGAGGCTCAACAGCTCCAGCGCGGTGTCGCCGTCGCCTGCGACGTCCGCCGCGATCGCCTCCAGGCGCAGCCCCGCGCGGATGGCCTCGGCCAGGTAGGGCTCGTCCTCGACGACCATCACGCGCACGCTGCTCGATGCTACGAGCCCGCGCCTATCGCCGACGTATCGAGAACGCGATACGCGCCGGCAACGCCGCACCGACTTCACTGCGCGGCATGCTCCGAGGGTGGTACGACCTGTTCGCGACGTTCACCGGCATCGCGTTCCTGACGGTCGTGGGCCTACCCCTGGCCGCGCTGGCGGTGTGGGCCCTGGCCCGTCGTCGGCGGGCCACGGGAACCGAGCCGGGGTGGGCCCGGCGCCGGTCGCTGGCCGAGGTCGGCATCGTCTACGGGACGGTGTGGTTCGTGTGGATGACCATGCTGCCGGGCAGCAGGCCCGGTGAGGTGCCCGGCCGGGTGAGCCTGGTGCCGCTGGCCGACCTCCCCACCATGGGCTGGCCCGGGATCGTGGGCAACCTGCTCGGGTTCGCGGCGCTGGGGTGCTTCGGCCCCCTGCGTTTCCGGGCATTGGCCTCGTTCCCGAGGATCCTGGCACTCGCGGCGGCCTGCTCGGTCCTGGTCGAGACCGCGCAGTACGTCCTCCAGCTGGACCGGGTGTCCTCCGTCGACGACGTCCTGGTCAACACCGCGGGTGCCGGACTGGCGGCGCTGGCCTCGCGCCGCTGGTGGCTCAGGACAGCCGCTCCGTCAGGTGGACGCGGACCTCGTCCCCCTCGGCCTTCCCGATCGACTTCCGGATCGCCGCACTGACCGGCAGCTTGTGCGTGCCGTCGCCGAGCGCCATGAAGGCGCCGCGGAACGGCTCGCCGTCGATCTCACCGCGCACCTTGACCAGGCCGCGGGTGCCGAACAGGGTCGCGGACCCGGGCATCTGCACGCAGATCCAGGTGTCGCCGGGGCGGACCCGGCCGAGCGTGGCGGTGAAGGTGAGGTCGATCGGGGACATGGGCTCCTCCTCGGTTCGCCCCCTACACGAACGGCGCGCCGGGAATCGACACCGTCCTACGGACGACCTGTGCCGACGTGTCCGGCGGTGGCCCCCGAGTCCGGCACCCCCGCGTAGTCCGGCAGCTCGATGCCGTTGATCGCGCGGTCGGCCAGCGCCATGAGCGCCTCCATGTCCGGCTCCGGGGCCGGCTCCCCGCTGGACCCGGCATCCGGCCCGGTGGCCGCGAGGCTGTCCACGTGCACCCGGCCGATCTCCTGGTTGGCCTCGACGAACGCGCGCATGCGCCGCTCGTAGCCCGCGAACCCGGTCTCCGGATCCCAGCCGGCGGCGGCCAGCTCACCGGCCAGCAGGTACGCGCCGACCAGGGCGAGCCCGGTGCCCTGGCCCGACATCGGCGACGAGCTGAACGCCGCGTCCCCGAGCAGCCCCACCCGCCCGCTGGACCACCGGTCCATCACCACCTGGGCGACCTGGTCGAGGTAGAAGTCCGGGGTGTCGTCGAGGTGCGCGAGGATCCGCGGGGTCTCCCAGCCCAGGCCCGCCATCCGCTCGCGCAGCAGGGCCTTCTGGGCGTCGACGTCGCGGTGGTCGACGTCGAACTCGGCCGCGGGGAAGGACAACATCGCCATCACCCGGGCGGGGTCGCCGACGGGGCGCAGGCCTGCCGAGCGCCCGGTCTCCGGGTCCTGGTAGTCGATCAGCCAGCGGTCCACCTCGAACTCGTTGGGCACGCTGTAGAAGGCCAGCACGAGCCCGAGGTGTCGGAGGAACTGCTCGCGCGGGCCGAAGACCATCCCGCGCAGCGCCGAGTGCAAGCCGTCCGCCCCGATGACCAGGTCGAAGCGCCGCCGGTCGCCACCTGCGAACACGACGTCGACCCCGTCCGTCTCCTGGGTGAGCTCGGCGATCCGGTCGCCGAAGAGGTACTCGACGCCGTCGCGGGTGTCGTCGTACAGCACCCGGGAGAAGTCCCCGCGCAGGATCTCGATGTCCGAGATGTAGCCGTCGCCGCCGTCGTCGTCCGCGCGGTAGGTCTCCAGGACGTTCCCGTCGACGTCCACCGTGTACGCGCCTGCGGTGTCGGTGCAGGCCGCGCGCACCGCCGCGTCCAGCCCCATCCGCCGGATGACCTCCTTGGTCACCCCGCGCGCGTCCACCGCCTGCCCGCCGGGGCGGAGCCCGGGCGCGCGCTCCACCACGGTCACCTCGGCACCCCGCCTGCGCAACCAGTGGGCCAGTGCGAGCCCCGCGATGCTCGCCCCTGCCACCAACACCGTGGTACCGCTCACGGGTTCCTCCTTCGTCGAGTCGTCGGGGGGAAGACGCCGACGGGGCGCGAAAGTAATCGGCCACCCGGGCTG
>NZ_JACBXB010000489.1 GCF_013870575.1 Pseudonocardia pini | reverse complement strand
TTGACGACGATCTTCAGCCCGCGCTCCGCCACCGTGGCGAGGTGGGGCCGGAGCTGGTCTAGGAAGTACCCGACGGAGAAGCCGCGCGACCGCCCCGCGACCGCCGCCATGGTGATCTCGGCGAGGTAGTCGCCGATCAGGACGTCGACGGGGTCGCCCGCGAGGGCCTCGTCGAGGGCGCTGCGGCGGTCGCCGAGGAACCCGGAGAAGTTCGCGACGCGGAGCGGGGTGGTGCTCATGGGGTCCTCCTGGGGTTCAGGGTCGGTCGAGCCAGGCCGGACGGCCCGCCCCGCGCGGGACGAGCACGGTCCGGTAGCGCCCGGGGGTGCGGGACATGGCCACCTGGTCGGTCACGCCCTGGTAGTGGCCCAGCGGGGTGTCCGCGGTGAACAGCTCCGGCGGCAGGTAGGCGTGCTCGTCGCCGGTGCCTGCCACGGCGTGGGCGTAGTCCCGGTCGAACACGCCGAGGCTCAGGACCCAGAGCGCGGCGCGGGTCAGCGAGACGTGCACCCGGTAGCTGCCGCCGACCCGCGAGCGCAGGGTGAGGGCGCGGACGATCCCGGCCGCGAGCAGCCAGGACACGATGTAGTCGTTCACGACGCCGATCGGGGGCAGCGCCGGGCGGCCGTCGGTCCCCTCGCGCAGCATCATCCCGCTGACCCCGCCCGCGACCTGGTCGAACCCGACGCGGTTCGCCCACGGTCCGGTGCGGCCGTGCAGCGAGACCGTGGCGTGGACCAGGCCCGGGCGGACCGCCGCCGCCTCCTCGGGGGAGAGCCCGTGCCGCTCGAGGTAGCCGGGGCGGCGGTTGGCGAAGAAGACGTCGGCGTCGGCCAGCAACGCGCGCAGGCGCTCCGCGTCGCGCGTCGGGTCGAGCGTCGCGGACCGCATGCCGACGTTCGCGGTGCAGTAGGTGGCGTCGTGCTCCGGCTCGTTCGGCCGCCAGAGGTTGAGCACGTCCGCCCCGTGCAGCGCCAGCGCGCGGCCCGCCCCGGCCCCGGCGATCACGTGCCCCATGCCGAGCGCGCGGACCCCCTCCAGAGGGTCACCCGCGGTGTGCGGCAACGGTTCCGGAGCGCTGTCCCCGATCCGCTCGATCTCGACGAGCGGGGCGTCGGCGAGCACGTCGCGGTACTGCGGTTCGCGCAGGAGCTCCTCGGTGGTCCGCAGCATCGGGATGACGACGCCTGCCTCCTCGGCGGCCTGCTCGAGGTCGGTCCCCTTCCAGCGGGCCACGGCCTTCGCGACGGCGGCCCGGTCGTTCGGGGTGCCGAGCAGGCGCTGGGCGGCCACGTCGAGCTTCGGGTAGAGGTTGACCGGCATCACCCAGCGGTCGTCCGCCGTGCGGTGGAAGGCCATCGACAGCCCGTCGCCCACGATCATCGGGGCACCCGGGGCGTACCCGTTGACGAGCTCCCAGCGTCCCTCGTACATCGGGCAGAGCCGTCGCGGGGCGACGCGGAGGTCCGTCGCGAGGTCCTGGCCCTCGCCGCCCCGCTCGCGCCCGAGCGCCGCCACGGCCACGGACTTGGCCATCAGGGCCACCGCCGCGGCCCCGCCGAGCCGAAGCGTGCTGGGGACGACGGGATCGGCGCCGCGGAAGGTGATCGCGCCGCCCGCGTCGGCCGGGGCCATGTCGAGGCCGGCGAGCAGGTCGGTGAGCTCCGCGAGCGGGTCGAACGCGTCGTCCCGCGCAGGGGCGGCGACGGCGGCGCGCAGGCGGTCGGTGAGGTCGGGTGACATCGGCGTCCTCCTAGATTCATCCGAGAGAATACATCTCTGGAGATGTAGTGTGCCCGACAGCGAGAGGGGTCACATGAACCTGTCCGAGATGCGCCGGCTCGGCCGGACCCTGTCCTCGGCCGCGCTGCAGGCGATGCAGGGCGCGGGGGACGGGACGGCGTCGGCCACCGAGCTGGCGGTGCTGGACTGCGTCCGCGTCCAGGACGGGCTGACGGTCGGCGAGATCGCGCGCCGCTCCGGCTTCGCCCAGGGCCGGGTCTCCACGGTGGTCGCGGACCTGGTCGACCAGGGCCTCCTCGCGGTGCGGGAGGACCCCGCGGACCGCAGGCGCAGCCTGGTCACGAGCACGGCGCGGATGCGCGAGCTCGCCGCGCAGGCGCCCCCGATGGACGCCGCACCCGTCCTCCGGGAGCTCCTGCGCGAGGCCCCGCCCGAGCGTGCGGAGGAGATCATCGCGGTCCTGGAGGAGCTGGCGGAGATCGTCGAGCCACTGGCCGCGGCCTACCGCGCCGGGACCGGGGGGCTGCGCTAGGTGTGCCGGACATCGAGATCGCGCACGTCGAGTCGGTCGCGCCGGGCAACCCGCTCGGCGTGAAGGGCGTGGGGGAGGGGGTGCGGTGTGCTCCCCGGCCGCGGTGTTCAACGCCGTCGCGGACGCGCTCGTGCCGCTGGGCGTCGAGCTGCGCAGCACCCCGCTCGGTCCGCGCCAGATCCTCGACGCGATCGACGCCGCCGGCTCCACCGAAACCTCGGGAAGGGACTGACACGACCGGATCGCAGGCGGACGTGCGGGACCACGCCGGGTTCACGGTCCGCGAGGACCGGGGACGCCGGCCCCGAAGATCCGTGCGGCGTTAACGCTTCGCGAGGCCGCCGCGAGCGAGCCCGTGACCACGTGACGGGAGAGTGCCATGGCGGGACCGGTTCGCGACGCCGGGTCGAGCGAGGCGGCGGGTCCGCCGCCGGTCGTGCTGAGACTCCTCGGGATGACGACCTACGTCGGGCTCGTCGGGTTCGTGGTGGTCGAGATCGTGCAGCTCGCGACCTCCGGCTGGTCCGGGTTCGCGGAGGCGAGCCTGCTCAACGCCCTCGTGTGGCTCGCGGGGGTGAACTCCTTCATCGTCGGCTGCGGGCACCTCGCCTTCCCCGACCCCATCGCGGAGTCGATCGGCTGGCCGAAGGGCAACCCGTTCCAGTGGGAGGTCGGGCTGGCCGGGGTGCTGATCGGCGTGCTCGGGGTCCTCGCGGGCAGCGGCTTCGACCGCCAGTTCCAGCTCGCCGCGGTGCTCGCCTTCGCGATCTTCTATCTCGGCGCCGCGCTCGGCCACGTCGTGCAGATCGTGCGGCAGGGCAACCGGGAGGCGGGCAATGCCGGCTTCATCCTCTGGTACGACGTCCTGGCCCCGCTGCTCGTGATCGGCCTGTACCTGGCCACCTGAGCCACCACCGGGCGGGCAGCAGGGCCACCAGCCAGCAGGCCTGCGCCGCCCACGTCGAGACGAACGCGAGCGGGACCGACACCGCGAACGCGCCGCAGGCCAGCGCCAACCCGGCCGTGGTGCGCCGCGGGCTGTCGTCCTCCGGCTCGGGTTCCGCGGTCAGCCGGTTCCCGTGCGAGGCCCACAGCCACACCCCGAGCTGCGCGCCCGCGGCGACCGCGACCACCGCGGCGTAGAGGACGACGGCCGGCGTCCGGTCGCCGTAGTCGGCGATCAGCCCGGCCACGGCCGGGACGAGCGCGACGGGCGCGAGCAGCAGCAGGTTGAGCAGCAGGAGCGGCCGGTCGACCACCCGGATCCGGTCGAACAGGGCGTGGTGGGCGAGCCAGAACCGGCCGATCACGGCGAACCCGAGCAGCGCGCCCAGCTCCCGCACCTGCTCAGCGCGCTGAGCAGGTGCGGGATCGAGGTCCAGCACGCGGGAGAGCAACGCGACCCGGTTGCGCTCGAGGCCCGCGAGCAGCTCGGAGGTGGTCCAGGGCAGCAGGGTCTCCCAGAGCTCCTCGGCGAAGGCCGCGCCGTCCCGGGCCAGGACGCCCAGGCCACCCAGCACCGGCACCAGGCCGAGGGTCCAGGACTCGGCGGCCTCGGCCAGGACGTCCTCGACGGCCGTCAGGACCCCGTTCTCCTCGCCGCCCGCCTCCTCCGCGGCGTCGACCGAGCCGGCACCGACCCCTGCGGGGGTGAGCCCGTCGCGGTGGATCGAGGGGCCCTCGGTCCCGACGCCGGGCAGGACGTCCCGACGCCCGGCGGGCCAGAGGAGGTTCGCGACCAGCACCACCGCGTCCGGGGCCTCGACGAGCACGCGCTCCAGGTTCCGCCGGGTCCCGTGGTAGCCCGTGTCGCCGGTCAGCACGTACAGCTCAGCCTCGGGCGGGTCACCGTCTGTGACCAGGTGCAACGCGGGGTCGGCGGCCACCGCGGCGCGCACGGCGAGGGTCGGCGACCCGGCCACGACGAACACGTCCGTGGCACCCCAC